>JANQIP010000144.1 GCA_028282095.1 Xanthobacteraceae bacterium
CCCTCCCCCGCGCCGAACGCGGGTGTTCCCGTGTTCGGCTCCGTTTCGAGTGGCCCAAGTCGGGAACACCCGACTTGGGCCGGGGGAAGGTTGGGGAGGGGGCTATTTTGTCGTTCGAATTCCGTTCATTCCCGCGAAAGCGGGAATCCAGTCTTGGCAGAATATCCTGGGTCCCCGCTTGCGCGGGGACGAGCGGATAAACAGTAACCCAGCGCCTCCCTCCGCCGACCCTCCCCCTTTCAGGGGGAGGTAATCGGACTCAATCCCGAAGCAATCACTCGGAAAGCGTATTACGCCTCACAAGCAGGAAACGGCCGGCGCCGACATCGGCCGGCCCCGGCCGTCACCGCAGTTCGTTGACTTACATGCTGGGGACCTTCGCCGACAGCTCGGCGACGCGGTCGATTTCCTTCTGCAATTCGTCGAGCTTGGTCTTCTTTTGCTCAGCGCTCAGCTTTTTGTCCGACTTCACCTTGAGCACTTCCTTGTTCAGCTCAAGCTGGCGGATCGGATAGAGCTGGGCGTCGGAGGACGGCCGGAACGGTGCCCATTGCAGGTCGGCCAGCACCTTGCGCGCCGCTTCCACTTCTTCCGGCGTGCCGTTGCGGCCATAGGTCATGAGGAACGTATAGATGCGTGCCTTGGTTTCGGGGTCGAGGTCCTTGCGCCACACCAGCGGGTCGCTCGGGATCAGGGGCGAGGTCCAGATCACCTTGATGTTCTTGCGCGCCTCGGGAGCGGTCTTTTCCAGCCGCCGGAGGTTCTCGCTGTTGTTGGTTGCGGCCGCGACCTGCTTGTTCGCGACCGCCATGGCGTTGGCTTCGTGCGAAGCGTTGCGCAGGGTCCTGAAGCAGGCCTTGGGATCGACGTTCTTCGCGGCGAAGATATAGGTCGTCGGCACCAGGAATCCCGAGGTCGAGTTGGGATCGCCGATGCTGAAATCGATCGACTTGTCGCATTTGAGGACATCGTCCAGCGACTCGATCGACGAGTCCTTGTGGACGATCAGATGCGACCAATAGCCGGGATTGCCTTCGGAATCGACGGACTGCGCGAAGACTTCGCCACCCGACCGGTCGACTGCCTCCATCGCCGACTTGTTGCCGAACCAGGCCACCTGGACCTTGTTGAAGCGCATCGCCTCGATCACGCCGGCATAGTCGGAGGCATAGAGGCCCTTGACCTTGAGTCCGATGCCCTTGGACATCGCTTCCAGGAAGGGCTCCCAGATCTGCTTCAGATTGGATGACGACTCGGTCGAGATGACCCCGAAATTGATCTCTTCCATCTTCTCGGCGTGCGCCGGGGCTGCCGCCACGACCATAAGCGCCGCCGCCGCCGCGAGCGCCCTCGTCATTATACGCATGTCAATCTCCTCTCTCTGGGACAGGCTGTCGGTCGATTCCAGGCTTGGTCGACGTCGGGTGCCGTAAAGGCAGGCCTCAGGCGTTGCCCGCAACGGCCACATTGTCTGATGGAAGGCTGCCGCCATTCATGGCGTGCGGATCCCACAGCCGGGTGGGCTCGGGCCGGTCTTCCCCTGGCTCCTCGAGGCCTGGCAGGAACAGCTCCTTGCTTTCGGCACCGTAGAGCTCGCCGAGGAATGCGGGGGTCAGCGCCGCAGAGGGGCCGTCATAGACGACCTCGCCGTCTCGCAATGCCACCGTTCGCGGGCAATAGCGCATGGCGTACTCGACCTGATGCAGGGAGACGAGGAGCGTAATCCCCTCCCGTTCGTTCAGGTCGGACAGGATGTCCATCACCCGCCGCGCCGAGCTCGGATCGAGCGAGGCGATCGGCTCGTCGGCGAGCAGCACGTCGGCGCCCTGCACGAGCGTGCGGGCGATGGCGGCACGCTGCTGCTGTCCGCCGGACAATTCCGAGCCGCGCTTGAGCGCCTGCTCTTCGATGCCGACCCGATGCAGCGCGCGCATCGCCTGGAGCTTTTCATCACGCGTGAAGCGACCGAGCGCGCCGCGCCAGTGCGGCACCTGCCCGAGCAGGCCGAGCGACACATTGGTCAGGACCGAGAGCCGGCCGACCAGATTGAACTGTTGAAAGATCACCCCGACGCGCGCCCGCAGGGCGCCGGCCCGGCCGGTGACGCGGCCACGCGCCTGCATCGACTCGCCGAAGATGTTGATCCGGCTCTCGCAATCGGATTTGTCGTCGATCGGCGTCAGCCCCGCGATCGTGCGGATCAGGGTCGACTTGCCCGACCCCGAGGCGCCGATCAGCGCCACCATCTCGCCGGGCGCAATTCTCAAGCTGACATCTTTTAGAACTTGCGACCCGCGCCCGAAGCGCTTGCAGACCTGCGAAATCTCGATCGCCGAATTGGACACGCCCAGATCCTCCGCCGCGCCAGGGGTCTGCGCTGTTAGGGCCTCCATCCGGGCTTAACCGCTACCTCCTACAGTTATATGACAGTGGTCTGTGGGTCGTGAGCGCGGGCCCTGCCATACCGCAGTGAATCCGGCCTTCGGCGATCGCATTATCTGCGGCGAAACGGTTCTAATTCACCGGGAAATGCGCGAATGGTGGTGCTGCCAGTACTTGAACGCGTCTCGCACCGGTGCCGTCATCAAGGTGTCATCACCTGCGCGCAAGCAGGAAGGCTTGCTTGAGCCTTTGTCATGGCATCCAAAACCCTATCGCAAAAACCCCTCGTCCATCCGACCGCCGCGTTGCGCGACTGCAAGCTTGGCCGCTACACCGAAGTGGGTGAGCGCACCAAGCTCCTGGAGGTCGAACTGGGCGATTACTCCTATGTCGTCAATGACAGCGACATCGCCTATGCGAGTATCGGAAAGTTCTGCTCGATCGCGGCGATGACCCGGATCAATCCGGGCAACCATCCGATGCAGCGACCGAGCCAATCGCATTTCACCTACCGGGCGAGCGCCTATTTTCCCGGCGAGCGTGACGAGGACGCGTTCTTCGCATGGCGGCGCGCCCATCGTGTCGTGATCGGCCATGATGTATGGATCGGCCACGGTGCCATCGTGCTGCCGGGCCGCTCGATCGGCACCGGCGCGGTGGTCGCCGCCGGATCCGTCGTCACCAAGGATGTGAGCGATTATACGATCGTCGCCGGCAATCCGGCGCGGCTGGTGCGCCAGCGGTTTCCGCAGGCCATCGCCGAGGGGCTGAAACGCCTTGCCTGGTGGGACTGGAGCCACGAGCGGCTGCACGCCGCGCTGGCTGATTTCCGCATGCTTCCCCCCGCCGAATTCCTGGCGAAATACGAGGCGGCCGCAGCGGTCGCGAACCTGCCGGCCGGCCAGGCCGAAGCGGCGGCCGGCTCGTGAGACCCGCGTCCACCCGAACCGTGGGATTTCATATCGTCGGTGGTCGTGTTCTTGCCGGCGAGCATTTCATCGAGGCAGCCGTCGAGGTGACTCAGGCGGGGCTGATTGGCGATGTCGGTTCGCGCGCCGACGGGCGGCGGCTTGATGCCGAGGGCCTGCTGGTTCTTCCCGGCATTGTCGACATCCATGGCGACGCGTTCGAACGGCAGATGATGCCGCGCGCGCAGGTGCATTTCCCGATCGACATCGCTTTGCTCGAAACCGACCGGCAGGCGGTCGCGAACGGCATCACGACGGTATTCCATGGCGTCACCTGGTCGTGGGAGCCCGGCTTGCGCGGGCCGGATAATGCCCGAGCCCTGCTCGCCGCGATCGAAGGCCTGCGAGCGAAGCTCGCTGCCGATACCCGCCTTCATCTGCGCCACGAGACCTACAATCTCGACGCCGAGGCCGAGATCATCGCCTGGCTGGCCGCCCGCCGCATCGACGTGCTCGCCTTCAACGATCATATGCCGCTTGTGTTTGGGGCACTCAGCCGTTCGAGCAGCTTCGCCCGCATGGTCGAGCGCTCCGGGCTCTCCCACGAGGCGTTTCTTGCTGTTGCGGAAAGAGTGAGAAGTCGTGGCGACGACGTGCCCGGGTCGATTGCCCGGCTGGCGCGAGCCGCCGTCGCGGGCGGCGTCACGCTGGTCTCGCATGACGATGAAAGTCCCGAACAGCGCCAATGGTATCGTTCGCTCGGCTGTCGCGTTGCCGAGTTTCCGACCACCATCGAGACTGCGGAAGCGGCAGCTGCCGCGGGCGATGATATCGTTCTCGGCGCCCCCAATGTCGTGCGCGGCGGCAGCCATGTCGGCTGGCTGGACGCGAGCGAGATGATCGGCCGCGGCCTGGGCTCGGCGCTGGCCTCCGACTATTATTATCCGGCACCGCTGCTCGCCGCCTTCGGCCTCGCAAGCTCGGAGAAACTCGCCTTGGAAAAGGCCTGGCCCCTCGTCTCGAAAACCCCGGCGAAGGCCGCCGGCCTTGTTGATCGCGGTCGCATCGCTCCCGGCCGGCGTGCTGATCTCGTGCTCGTCGAGGCAACAAGGATCGACCGGCCCCGCGTCGTTGCGACCATCGCTGGTGGACGGATCGTCTACCTTAATGAGGCCGATCGCCTGCTCTGAACGCGCGACGCGATCGGAATGCTAATTGTCATTTAAGACAGGGAAACCAGAAAAAACAAACGCCGCATTAGTCCTGCACTATCGGAGCAAGGTCGTTGACCTAAGCCCAGTCCGCTAAGCCCGAAATAATCGTATCTTTTTCTTCGTCAGATAGAACTGGCGTCTCCTCAACGAAGGCAATCAATCTTATCAGGACTTTGCTCTCCACTCTGCCATACTTTTTAACCTTCAGCCGTTTTAGTTCGGCGTCCGTTTGTTTCACGACGTGCGTACAAGAAACTATGGAATAGCCCTCTGGAGTTGTGGGCAGGCAAGCAATCTCTTCGCAGTGAACATTGAAGTCGCCTGGAAACGCTTTCTGTTTTGGTGAATTGATGAATAGGAAAGATCCATCTTGATGGATACAGAGATGGTATTTGTGTTTCTTGGCGGTGTCACTCCAAAACCCAATGACATCACCGGGAGAAAACATCACGTATGCTTGGATGAATAGACCAAGTCCTCCATTAATTCGTCGTCCGGAGAATCGAGTAACTTTGCGTAGTCTATATCATACGCTCCACGCGTACCATTCTCCACCCATGCATCCAAATAGGCCCGATGCTTGTGTGTGTAATCCTTAACTCCACCAAAGCGAAGAGATTTCACGACTAACAAGGCATCGGTCAAAGCGGCAACATCGCTTTGTGAGAGAGCGCGCGCATTTTCTTTACGCTTGGGCCTAACGAACTTAAAGGCTTTGGGCCCATCTACAGGAGATGGTTCACGATCCCAAGGAGGCCATGCTTCTTTGTAGAATGGCTTCCCTCGAAAATTCGGCTGAAGGACATCGCGAGTGGCGCTCGGCACAGGACCATGTGCCATTGCCACAAAATTGTCGAAAGTAATTGGCCGTCCGTATTCGTTAAGGTGCTTTACATCTGCCAAGAAAATTGATTTATCGATGTCATATTCAGTGACATAGAGGTTGCGCCGTTCGGCTTCATTTATCAAGAAGAGGATCGACTCCAGTATCTTCTTATAATTCGGCCGCAGTTTCACTGGAGGTTTCTGAGTTCCACTTTGCATCATCTTCGACCCTTGAGAGCGAGTGGAACTAACCGGAAAAGTACAAGCATCCTGCACATTATCGAAGATTCGCCGACGCCGAGAGTTAAATGTCCGGGGGTCAAGCGCTATGATAGCAAATATAGGTGAATGTTGCCAGAATGCAACTAAGCCGCGCGTGTCATGCCGATGACCTACTTGCCTCGCAATTTGAACCCTTGACATTCGTCGCGCGCATCGGGTCGGCGCCGAACGATAAAAAGGACAGGAAGAAGATGGCGATGATCACGAAGCTTGCGGAGCTGGAGGCGATCTATGGCCCGCCGCTGGAAGCCGCGATCGTCAAGGAAGTGGATCGGATCATCCCGCACTACCGCGCCTTCATCGAGCAGTCGCCCTTCGTCATCCTTGCGACCGCGGGTCCCGAGGGCCTCGATTGTTCGCCGCGCGGCGATCATCCCGGATTCGTCCGCGTTCATGACGAAAAGACGCTGGTGATACCGGACCGGCGCGGCAACAACCGCATCGACTCGCTGCGCAATGTTCTGCGCGATCCCCGTGTCGGCCTTTTGTTCATGATCCCGGGCTCCGGCAGCACGCTCCGGGTCAATGGCCGCGCGCAGGTGACGGCCGACACCGAGCTTCTCGCGTCATTTGCCATCGAGGGCAAGGCGCCGCGGACGGCCCTCATCATCGCGGTGGAGGCCGTGTATTTCCAATGCGCGCGGGCGCTCATGCGGTCCGACCTGTGGAATCCACGCAAGCATGTCGACCCCAAAACGCTCCCGAGCGCGGGCGAGATACTTGCGGCGCTGAGCGAAAACCGGGTCGGCGGCGAGGCCTATGACCGCGCCTTTCCCGAACGGGCAAAGCAGACGCTGTGGTAGGAACGCGCTGAAGGTCAGAGGTTTTTACGCGGATCGTAGGGTTTGGTGTCGCGCCACTTGCGCATGAGTTCGTCGAGTTCGGCGTCGGCTTCGCCCTTTTCCGGTAGCACGATCCGCACATTGACGAGAAGATCGCCGCTCCCGCGCTTGGCCGGCAGACCCTTGCCCTTGAGGCGGAAGGTGCGCCCGCTATTGGTACCGGCCGGAATCGCAAGCTCCACGGCACCGTCAAGCGTCGGCACCCGTACCTTCGCCCCGAGCACCGCCTCGTAAATGGTGATCGGCAGATTGATCCGCAGATTGGCGCCCTCCCGCTCGAACACGGGATGCGGCGCGATGGTCACGGTGATCAGCGCGTCTCCGACCGCGCCGGGGCCGGGCAGGCCCTGGCCTTTCAGCCTGATCTGCTGACCGTCGGCGAGCCCGGCCGGAATCTTGACGTCGACGTCCTTGCCGGTGGGCAGATGCACGCGGCGGGTTCCGCCCTTGGCGGCTTCGTCGAGCGAGATGGTGATCGGGACCGTGACGTCGCGCCCCGCCTGCGGCGGTGGCTCGGCGAGGTCTTCCGGATCGAAGTAATGGGTCTCGTAACCGCCCCGCCGTCCGCGGCCTCCGCCGCCTCCGAACATGTCTTTGAGCATATCTTCGAAACCGCCAGTTGCTTGCCCGCCTGCGCCGCCGGCGCCTCGACCGCGACCGGTGCGTCTGACGCCTTCCGGACCGAAGCTGAAGCTCTCGAAGTGGAAATCGCCCGGCCCCGCCCCGGCACCACCGGCACCGGCGCCAGGATGGGCCCCGAAACCCTCGAATCCCTGGAATCGGGGCTTGCCCTCGGCATCGATCTCGCCGCTATCGAATTGCTGGCGCTTCTTCTCGTCTCCGATAATTTCATAGGCCGAGGTCACCTCGGCAAAGCGTGCCGCGGTCTTGGGATCGTTCTTGTTTGAATCGGGGTGCAGCTTCTTGGCGAGCTTGCGATAGGCGCTCTTGATCGCACCGGCATCCGCCGTCCGCTTCACCCCGAGGACCTCATAAGGGTCGCGCATCTCTTCTCAGCTCCACTAAGCGCGGTTCATTCAGATCGAATCAATCGCGCCGCATTTCTCTATATTTCGTCGCGTGATCTTGTCCAAAGAGTCTGCAACTTTTCGGGATCATGCTCTTTGGCTCCTCGCATGATTTTTCCCGAAAAGTCTGCAACTTTTCGGGATCATGCTCTTTGGCAAAAACCTATCCTGGAGGAACAAATCTCCTCGACCTGTTTTGGTTGTTGCATTCTCTGCGGCGAAACGATGATCGCTTCGCCGGAAAACGCTCCGGAGGGTGTTGTGGCCTTCCGCCCCGTCCGGTCGGAAATGTGGGGGGAATCAGCCGTTTTCGCAACGCGGGGACTTGCGCCCGGCGAACGAGAGGTGCATTTCCGGTCAGGTTCGCTTCCATGGCGCGAGCCGTCGGACCTCCCAGCGTCCGCTGCGCACGCGGCATGCCTCTCCCTTGAGCCAAGTCTCGCTGCCATCGCGGACATAGCTCGCGAGAAAGTCGCGACAGACGAAACTGCCGTTCTCGCTCTTGGCCGAGGTGATCGGTGTGACGGTTCCGCGGGCGCCGGTCGCCCGGTTTTCCCAAGGCGTGCTGCCGCTGGTTCCGCCTTTGGCGAGGGCCCTTACGACCGCGGCGCGGGCGTGCACGAGATCGCCCTCGCCCAGCTTCCCGGCCGCGGGAACCGCGGGCTGGGAAGCAGCGGCCGCCAACATGGTCTGCCCAGGGCGGTTCGCGTCGTTTCCAAGAAGCGAACCGAGCTGGTAGGAGAAGCTGCAGCCGCCCGCGCTGGTCCCGAGCAGGCCCGCGCCCAGCGCCAGCCGCGCGGCGACCAAGCGCGATAGGCGGACGGGCTGCGGTGCTCTATAACCGTCTCGGAAAGGTCCGAAGGCCGGCCTGTCGTTCGGCGAACCCGATTCCCGCTCGCGGTCGCAGACCGTGCCCGGCCGCAGAAACTGGACAAAATTCCTGTTCAAACGGAATAGAGTGTGCCTTAGCACTGGAACCGCCACGAGGAACTCCAATTGTCGGAAGCGCCTCCGATTGAACACCCGAGCGGGTTAACAGCCGGTGATTTCACCGAGGCCGACGAGCCCTTGCGGCTGTTTGCCCATTGGCTCGCCGAGGCCGAACACTCGGAACCGGCTGATGCGACCGCAATGGCGCTAGCGACCGTCGGGAACGACGGATTGCCCAATGTGCGCATGGTGCTGCTCAAGGGGTTCGACGCGCGCGGCTTCGTCTTCTATACGAATGAAAACAGCCAGAAAGGACAGGAGCTTGCGGCCAATCCGCAGGCGGCCTTGGTGTTCCACTGGAAGTCGCGGCAGCGCCAGGTGCGGCTGCGCGGCCTTGTCACGCCCGTTCCGGAAGCGGAAGCCGACGCCTATTTTGCGGGCCGCCCGCGCCTGTCGCAGATCGGCGCCTGGGCGAGCAAGCAGTCCGCGCCTCTCGAAAGCCGGCTCGCCTTCGAGAAGGCCATGGCCTATTACACGGCAAAGCACGTCGCAGGAACGGTGCCCCGCCCGCCCCATTGGTGCGGATATTGCTTGCAGCCGTCGACGATCGAGTTCTGGCAGGATCGGCCGTTCCGGCTGCATGACCGTATTGTCTTTCACCGCGACCGGCCCGATGCGGCCTGGACCAAGACTCGACTTTATCCTTGAATGGCGTAGCAGTTGCTGCACCGCAAACGGTTAAAAACATGTCTGTATCGTTTTCCAACCAACCACGTCGGGTTCTCCTTCTCACCGGGGCAAGCCGCGGAATAGGTCATGCCACGGTCAAGCGCTTCCAGGCGGCCGGTTGGCGGGTGATCGCCTGTTCACGCCATCCCTTTCCGGAAAACTGTCCGTGGGAGGCAGGTGCGCAAGATCATATCCAGGTCGACCTTGCCGATCCCGCCAGCACCATCAATGCGATTGAGGAGGTGAAGCAGCGGCTCGAGGGCGGCGTGCTGCACGCGCTCGTCAACAATGCCGGGATCTCGCCCAAAGGGGATAACGGCGCGCGGCTCAGCACGATCGAGACCTCGCTCGAAACCTGGCAGCAGGTTTTCCAGGTGAATTTTTTCGCGCCGGTGATGTTGGCGCGCGGACTCATGGACGAGTTGGAACGGGCGAAGGGCTCGGTGGTCAATGTCACGTCGATCGCGGGCATGCATGTGCACCCCTTCGCAGGCTCCGCCTATGGCACCTCGAAGGCGGCGCTCGCCGCCCTGACCCGCGAGATGGCGGCGGATTTCGGCCGGCGCGGCATCCGCGTCAATGCCATCGCCCCTGGGGAGATCGACACCGCCATCCTCTCGCCGGGCACCGACAAGATCGTCGCCGAGATCCCGATGCGCCGGCTCGGCACCACCGACGAGGTGGCCAAGATCATCTATGTTCTGTGCACCGAAACCTCGTCCTATGTGAACGGGGCCGAAATCCACATCAATGGCGGCCAGCACGTGTGATGAGCCTTCCGAGTCACTTCTTCGGGCTTGAGTCCCTATTACCTCCCCCTGAAAGGGGGAGGTCGGCGAGCGGCGCAGGCAAGCTTGCGCAGGCTTGCTTGCCTGCGATCCGGGTTGTTGATCCGTTCGTCCCCGCGCAAGCGGGGACCCAGGATACTCTGCCTGACTGGATTCCCGCTTTCGCGGGAATGAACGGAGTTCATAAGGACGAAGTAGCCCCCCAAACCCTCTCCCAGCCCAAGTCGGGTGTTCCCGACTTGGGCCATTCAAAACAGAGCCGAACACGGGAACACCCGCGTTCGGCGCGGGGGAGGGAGTGAAGCTCCAAGCCACGGCATAGTTCGTCACCGAGCTAATCAGCCGGAAACAGTACAATTTGCGTGGCACTCGTAGTCCTCGCTGACGGTCCGGGGATCGGACCGTCAGCGTTCGGAACGCGAGATTGGGCGCGCGCGCCCGTCAGCGCCAAGTCGTGTAGCCGATCGACAGCGTCTTCGGCGATCCACCGCTCAGGCGGTTGACGCGGAACTGGCTGACCCGGCCCTCATTGGTCTTCGCGCAGACATAGGAGCCCACCGGGACATCGCGGAGCGAGACGCGGTTGCTGCTCAGCCGCGCCCGCGAGCAGCCGTCGCGGCCACGGTTCGAGCGATTGCCGACACCGAGCTTGGCGCCGTTTCGGGGCACCAGGTAGAGGAGATCGCGGGTTTCGGCCTGGAACCAGAAATCGACATCGCCGCCCGAGCCGCCGGTTGCCCCGCGGTCGAGATCGGCGGTGTAGGTCTGGCGGATGTCGAGCCGCCCGGCGGAGAAGGTCGGGCTGCTGCCGCCGCCGCCGCCGGCCGTGCGCGTCTCGCAGATGAAGCGCTTACCGGAGGCCCGGCAGGTCGCGCCCTCCGGGGCGTGGCGTTGGATGCGGCCGGCAGGCCCGTAGATGCACTGGAGCGCCATCCGTCCACCGATCGACGTCACGCGGACGTCGGTGAGCGAGTTGACAATGGGGGTCTGCCACCAGCCCGAGGGCAGGCGTGTGACGACCTCGCGGCGGATTTGGTTCCGGGGGCAGTCGATCCGGACTGTTGCGGCATTTGCAGCGCCGGGGGCCAGCGTGACACTGACACCGGCGAGCGTTCCGACAGCGAGGACGGCCCCCGCCATTGAAATAGGAAGATATTGAATACGCACGTTCCGCTCCCTTTCCGTTTGCTCGAAATCCAAGCACTCCGCAAGCCATGCCGCGGAGTCGGTGATTAGACCTGGAAAGTCAGTCGCCTCGTGCAGCGCCATAGAGGCCAAGGCGTGCGGCAAGGACAAGTACTATTAAGGGTTGCCTGCAGCCTGTTGCCGGTTCAAAGCGTGATCAAGAAAAGCTGGCAGATTTTTTCCGACAGGATCGTCAACGCGAAAAAGGGAAGCGCGATTGGTTCGGCCTGAAGTGGTCGCGCTGATGGTCCGGGATTGGACGGTCAGAGAGGGGAACACCAAGTCCAGGAAGCTGGCATGCGCGGCGCGCCATGCATCTGTGTTGGACAAGCCATGCATCTCTCATGTCTCCTGGAGAAGTTCAAGAAAAGCGGGCTTGTCGTGTGCCGGAGCGCGCATTAGCTCGCTTCACAGAGGGCATTTGTTCGGCCGGAGATTGTCTTCGGATGTTTGAGACACCGTCCGCGCACTCTGCGCGCGCGCAACGGAACCTGGCGATTGTCGCAGCGGGCGTGGCCGTGTTGCTTGTCGCGGGCACCCTGGCGCTATGGGCCCATTACGGCACGGCAGTTTTCTACGAAGTCATTCTTGCCGGACTAAACGCATGTTTTTAAAGGGGATTGACAATGAACGATCCGGCCACAGCCATGGCGAAGGCGCCGGCCCGCCGCTCTTCCCGCCTTCTGATACTCGTTGCTGCCTTGGTGCTTGGAGTAGCCGCCGGCGTTGGGCTCGCGCTCGTCATGACCGGGCGCTTCGCCGATCCGCCGGCGACTAAAGTCGCGGTCGGCGGACCATTCGAACTCATCGATCATGACGGCCGCCCGTTCTCTGATCGAATGCTCCGCGGCAAGCCCTTCCTGATTTACTTCGGGTTCACGCATTGTCCGGACATATGCCCTGCGGCTCTGTTCGAGATTTCCGAGATCCTGAACGCGCTCGGCCCCGATGCTTCGCGCACCACCGCCCTTTTCGTTTCCGTAGACCCGGAGCGGGACACCCCGGCGGTGATGAAAGACTATCTATCGAACTTCAACCCGAACATGCGCGGGCTTACCGGCGATCCTGCGACGATTGCTGCTGTCGCCAAGGACTACCGCGCCTATTACAAGAAGATCCCGCTCGAAGGCGGCGACTACACGATGGATCACTCAACGATCGTCTATCTCATGGATAAGCAGGGACAGTTCGTGGCGTCGTTCGACATCAAGCGAGCGCCGGAGGCCGCTGCCGCGAAATTGCGTCAGTACTTCTGAACGGCGTGGGCTTGACGCGAGTCGGGTGGAGTTGACGGCGCATCGGCTGCCGGACAGCGCTCGGGCGCCCGTCCTAATTGGTGCGGCGCCGACGCTAGAGCATGATCCCGAAAAGTTGGCAGACTTTTCGGATAAGATCATGCGACAAAACAAAGAGAAATAGAGCGCGATCGATTCAATCCGAATTGATCGCGATCTAGTGATGCGGCACCAACGCTTGGGCTCGTCTCATTGGGCTGGTGCCGCACCACAGCACCAGCACATGCGGCGCCCACCGCTCTGATGGGGAACGGCAATGAATGATCCGGTCACAACCGCGGCGACACGCCCGATCCGGCGGCCTTCTCGACTGTTGATCCTGTTTACCGCCTTCGCCGCCGGGCTTGCCGTGTGTGCCGTGCTGGTGCTGGTCATGGCCGGGCGCTTCGGCGATGCCCCAGCAGTTCAGGGTGCGACCATCGGCGGGCCGATCCAGCTCATCGATCACGACGGCCGGCCGTTCTCCGATCAGACGCTCCGTGGCAAGCCTTTCCTCGTGTTCTTTGGATTCACCCATTGTCCGGACATCTGTCCTGCGGCGCTGTTCGAGGTTTCGGAGATCCTGAACGCGCTTGGGCCCGACGCTTCACGCACAGCCGCCCTCTTCATCAGCGTCGACCCGAAGCGGGACACACCGGCGGTGCTCAAGGACTATATTTCAAACTTCCACCCGAATATGCGTGGGCTTACCGGCGATGCTGCCAAGATCGCCGACATCGCCAAGGCCTACCGCGCCTATTACAAGAAGGTCCCGCTCCAGGATGGCGACTACACCATGGACCACACCGCCATTGTCTATCTGATGGACAGCGAGGGCCGGTTCGTCGCGCCATTCAACATCAAGCGCCCTCCGCAGGACGCTGCCGCCGAATTGCGCAAGCATCTTTGAGTGAAAAGTAGTTCTGGAGCGCGATGGCTTCAGATTGGCTCAATCGCGTCGGGTCGCATGATCTTTTCCGAAAAGCCCGCTGGTTTTGCGGGATCGTGCGCTCCGCTTCCGTTCATTCCCGCGAAAGCGGGAATCGCCCCTGACAATACATCTGGTTCCCCGCTTTCGCGGGGACGAACGGATTCGAGCGCGATCGCCCCCAATCCCAACTTTTGGTCCCGGACAGGCTCTTAAGACCAAATCGCTCGCGCTTTATGTCTCTTCGTCTTGTCGCGTGATCTTTTCCGAAAAGTCTGCAACTTTTCGGGATCATGCTCCAGGATCGTTGCGGCTCCGCCGGTTGCGGCCGGGCTCCCCGTTTCCACGGGCTGTGCATGAGCCTCGTCCGCCACCCCGGCTCCTTATCGCACGCGGCCCGTTAACATCGTCCTACCGTCGCGCCAGGCCGCGTCTTGCGAGAGCCTTGAGAGAAATGTGAACAGGCCCAGCTCGCCCTGCGCGGCTGCCTTGCGGGCCTATGGCGCTCTACTATATGTCGTTTGAACCCCGCCGGGGGCGGCGGATCAAGACGTTAAGGGGGCCGGACCCAAGGCATCCCACAGGCGCGAGGCCTGCGGACGCTACCGGGTGCTTATCAGGCTCGGCCGGCCTGCTGCAAAGAAAGGACTAGGACCATGGGAAAGGTCATCGGTATCGACCTCGGCACAACCAATTCTTGCGTTGCCGTCATGGAAGGCAAGACGCCGAAGGTCATTGAGAATTCGGAAGGAAAGAACACCACGCCATCAATCGTCGCCTTCACCGACGATGGTGAGCGGCTCGTAGGCCAGCCGGCCAAGCGCCAGGCGGTCACCAATCCAGAGAAGACGTTTTATGCGGTCAAGCGTCTCATCGGCCGTCGCTATGACGACCCGATGGTCGAGAAGGACAAGAAGCTCGTCTCCTATCAGATCGTACGTGCCAGCAATGGCGATGCCTGGCTGGAAGCGGGCGGCAAGACCTACTCGCCGTCGCAGATCTCGGCCTTCATCCTGCAGAAGATGAAGGAGACCGCAGAATCCTATCTCGGGTCGACCGTGACCCAGGCGGTGATCACCGTTCCCGCCTATTTCAACGACGCCCAGCGCCAGGCCACCAAGGACGCCGGCAAGATCGCCGGCCTCGAGGTGCTGCGCATCATCAACGAGCCGACTGCGGCAGCGCTCGCCTACGGCCTCGACAAGGAGAAGAGCGGCACCATCGCGGTCTATGACCTCGGCGGCGGCACCTTCGACATCTCCATCCTGGAGATCGGCGACGGCGTGTTCGAGGTGAAGTCGACCAACGGGGACACCTTCCTCGGCGGCGAGGACTTCGACATGCGCCTCGTCAACTATCTGTGCGACGAATTCCAGAAGGAGCAGGGCATCGACCTGCGCCGCGACAAGCTTGCGCTTCAGCGCCTCAAGGAGGCGGCAGAGGCGGCCAAGATCGAACTGTCCTCGACTGCGCAGACCGAGATCAACCTGCCCTACATCACCGCGGACGCCGCCGGGCCGAAGCATCTCACCATGAAGCTGACGCGCGCCAAGTTCGAGGCGCTGGTTCATGACCTCATCGAGAGCACCGTCGAGCCGTGCCGGCTCGCGCTCAAGGATGCAGGCCTGTCGGCCGGCGAGATCAGCGAAGTGGTGCTGGTCGGCGGCATGACCCGCATGCCCAAGGTGCAGGAGGTGGTGCGGCAGTTCTTCGGCAAGGAGCCGCACAAGGGCGTCAATCCGGACGAGGTGGTTGCGATCGGCGCCGCCATCCAGGCGGGCGTTCTGCAAGGCGACGTCAAGGACGTGCTGCTGCTCGACGTGACCCCGCTCTCGCTCGGCATCGAAACGTTGGGCGGCGTGTTCACCCGCATCATCGATCGCAACACCACAATCCCGACCAAGAAGAGCCAAGTGTTCTCGACTGCCGAGGACAACCAGAACGCGGTCACCATCCGTGTGTTCCAGGGCGAGCGCGAGATGGCGGCCGACAACAAGCTGCTCGGCCAGTTCGACCTTGTCGGCATTCCGCCGGCGCCGCGCGGCGTGCCGCAGATCGAAGTCTCGTTCGACATCGACGCCAACGGCATCGTCAATGTGTCGGCGCGCGACAAGGCGACCAACAAGGAGCAGCAGATTCGCATCCAGGCCTCGGGTGGCCTGTCGCAGGGCGACATCGACCGGATGGTCAAGGAAGCCGAGTCGCATGCCGAGGACGACAAGAAGCGCAAGTCCGCCGTCGAGGCGAAGAACCATGCGGAGGCGCTCCTCCATTCGACCGAGAAGGCCCTTTCCGAGCATGGCTCGAAGGTCGCCGACACCGACCGGCGCGTGGTCGAGGATGCGATGAGCGACCTGCGCGAAGCGCTCAAGGGCGATGATGCGACCGCCATCGCCGATAAGACCAACGCGCTCGCGCAAGCCTCGATGAAGCTCGGCGAGGCGATGTACAAGCAGACGCAGGACGGCGACTCCGGCGGCGGCGAAGCCGGCGGGGACGGCTCGCAGAAGCAGGAAGATGTCGTCGATGCCGAATTCACCGAGGTCGACGACGACAAGCGAAACAAGAAGTCGGCCTGACCTTACGGTCCCTCTCCCCTCCGCGGGAGAGGGAGGTCCCGACGCGTAGCGGAGGGACCGGGTGAGGGGAATACTCGATCATCTGCCGCCGCATGGCTGTACACGTTCACACTTCTCACCCGCCGCGCTCGCAGGAGCATGATCCCGAAAAGTTGGGAGACTTTTCGGGCAAGATCATGCGACCAAGCAAGGAAGCGCATGATCCCGAAAAGTTGGGAGACTTTTCGGGC
>JANQIP010000166.1 GCA_028282095.1 Xanthobacteraceae bacterium
CGAAGCAGGCGGTTTGGGGCCTCCAATCCGCGCATTCTGCGGAGCCGGCCCCGGCGGCACAAGGCGCGCCGGCCGGCATCCCGCTTGATGACCTCGATATCGCGCGCGATCGATTCCGGCGTGTCGGTCGGAAAGCCGAGGATATACCCGGCATAGGTCATTACCTTGGCCCGCCGCCAGGCCTGGAACATCTCGCGGTATTCCCAAATCTTGTTCTGCCGCTTCTTGGCGCCCATCAGCGATTCGGGATTGATGTTCTCAAGCCCGATGAACACTGCGGTGCAGCCAGCGCGCGCCGCCTTTTCGATGAAGCCGGGAATGCGATGGCACAGCGTGTCGACCTGCAGCACCAGGCGGATGCGAAACCCTTCATTCTCGTGCAGGTGGATCAGCCGGTCGAGGATCGGTTCCCAGTTCTTGTTGCGGGCGAAATTGTCGTCGGTGACGAAAAACCGGGTGATGCCTTGCGCCGCATTGGCGCGCACGATGCCTTCGACATCGTCGGCCGTGCGGTAGCGTGACTTGCGGCCCTGCACATTGATGATGGTGCAGAAGCTGCACTGGAACGGGCAGCCGCGGCCGGCGTCGAAGCTCGCATAATGGCCGGCGACCCGCGCCACGGTTTCGCGCGGCAAGATCGGATAGGTCGCCGCCGCCATTTCCGGCAGGTCTTTCATGAAATCATAGATCGGCGGCGCCGTTCCGGCCGCCATATCGCGCAGGAAGGCATCCATGCGACTTTCGGCTTCGCCGGCATAGAGTATAATGCCAAGGTCGAGCGCCTCTTGGAGGTCGGGCTGCATTTCGGGGAGCATGGCCAGGCAGCCGCCGACATGGAAGCCGCCGATCGCGACCGGAATGTCCGCGGCGCGGAATTGGCGACCAAGATCGAGCGCGCGCGGAAACTGGTTCGACTGCACGCCGATCAGGCCGACAAAGCCGCCGCCGGCCTCGCGGATCTTCCTGATCGCGCCCTTCACGTCGATGACGGTGTTGCACTCGTCATGGGCCTCGACTTCGATCTCGACATCGGGCCCGAGCACCTTCGCCTCGGCGCATTCCGAGATCAGCCCATGCACGCTCGCAAGGCTGTTGGAGGGGACAGTCGACCGCCACCATTGGATGACGTAACCATCCGAGTCATAATGCGATGGCTTGATTAGAATGATCCGGAACGTGCGGCTTCCCATAGCGTCCCCCCGCCTCTCTCGCGACCCGCGAGTGGAACCGTGCGTACCCCAACATCCATCTGCCTGTAGACGCATCCCGAGGCCGCAGGCGGCAAGGGGATAGCCTTTAGTGTACCTGTTGCCGCGCCGGCCTCAAAGTGATGAATCGTTGAATTGCGGGTGCCAGTTCTAAACTTTGCGTGCTTATATTGCCTATCGCGTCAAATTACCTTTTTGGACGCGCAGCCTCGATCCAGAATCGATGCACAGTGCGGACGGTTCCGAACCGAAATCGGTTGGCCGGTATGATATGGCGCATGAACCGGAATGGGACGACGGCACACGAACCATGTGGCACAATCCGTCGAAGGCCGGGCCGCCGTCATTCGCCCGGCACGATCATCGCTGAGCTGTTCGCCCCGGTCTAGGCTCTCACGTCCGCTTTGGGCGGTCGGCCTGGACCACGGCAACTCAATATTCGATGCGTCACCGAAACGATGAGACGACCTCAGGCGTTGGTTCTGCAATATGCGGGCTTCGACTGACAATTCGCTCGCCGAATCGTCAGCGTCGGCCATGCGCAATTCAATACGTCGTGAAGCAGCACCAAAACGATGAGAGAAACTCTAGAGCGCGACCCATTCAGATTGGGTCGATCGCGCTCGATTTCTCTCTGTTTTGTCGCATGATCTTGTCCGAAAAGTCTGCCAACTTTTCGGGATCATGCTCATAAGAAACTCATCGGATCGATATCGACCTCGCGCCTGACATTGCCGGCAGGCTTCGGCGCGGCGGCAAGCCAGCCGCGCAGATACGCCGAGAGGTCGAACCCGCGCCGCGAGCACACCAGAATGCGGAAGCGGTGGCGTCCGCGCACCACCGCGACCGGCGCTTCGGCCGGACCGAGCACGCGCACGCGTTCTTCGCGTGGTGCCGCAGCGGCGAGCCGGCGCGCATAGGCTTCCGCGGCAGCGCGCTCGGATGCACTGACGATGAGGCTCGCGAGCCGCCCGAACGGCGGATAGTGCATTTCTTCGCGCGCCACGATCTCGCTTTCGTAGAAGGCCTCGCGGTCGCCGGCGATCAGCGCGCGCATCACCGGATGGTCGGGTTGATGCGTCTGGATCATTGCATGGCCGCGCCCTTCCTCGCGGCCGGCGCGGCCTGCCACTTGGTGCAGGAGCTGAAACGTGCGCTCGGCCGCGCGCGGATCGCCATTGGCAAGGCCGAGATCGGCATCGACAATGCCGACCAGATTGAGCTTGGGGAAATGGTGCCCCTTGGCGACGAGCTGGGTGCCGATCACGATATCGACCCGGCCCTGCTCGATCTCCTTAAGCTCGTCGCGCAGCCGCTCGACCGAGGTGACGAGGTCGCTCGACATGACAAGGAGACGCGCATCGGGAAACAGCAATGCCACCTCTTCGGCAAGGCGCTCGACGCCCGGCCCGCAGGCGGCGAAGCTCTCGGTCGCCTGGCAGTTCGGGCACGCCGGCGGAACCGGCATTGCAAAGCCGCAATGATGGCACACGAGCCGGCGGCGGAAGCGATGATCGACCAGCCAGGCATCGCAATTCGGGCAGGCGAAGCGGTAGCCACAGGCGCGGCATAGCGTCAGCGGGGCGTAGCCGCGGCGGTTGAGGAACAGCAAGGCCTGCTGCCGCCGTTCGAGCGCGAGATCGATCGCTTCGGCAAGGCGCGGCGCAATGAAACGGCCGCGCGGCGGTCCTTCGCGGGTCAGATCGACCGCCTCGATCATCGGCAAGGTCTGGCCGCCGAACCGCTCCGGCAACACCAAACGCCGGTAGCGTCCGCGCCGGGCATTCACCTCGGTCTCAATCGACGGCGTAGCGGAGGCAAGCGCAATCGGGATCTGTCCGATATGCGCGCGCACCACGGCCATGTCGCGCGCATGATAGCGCACGCCGTCCTCCTGCTTGTATGCGCTGTCGTGCTCCTCATCGACGACGATGAAGCCGAGATCGGCGAAGGGAAGAAACAGCGCCGAGCGCGCTCCGGCAACGACGCGCGCCTCGCCTGAGGCAACGGCACGCCAGGTGCGCGCGCGCTTGCGCGGCGACAATTCGGAATGCCATTCGGCCGGCCGCACTCCGAACCGCGCCGCGAAACGGTCGAGGAACTGGGCGGTGAGCGCGATCTCCGGCATCAGGATCAACGCCTGCCGGCCGCGCCGTAGCATCTGCGCGATCGCCTCGAAATAGACTTCCGTCTTGCCCGAGCCGGTGACGCCGTCGAGAAGGATGACCGCATAGCCGCCCGCTTCGATCACCTGCCGCAGGGCCGCGGACGCTTCGCTCTGCGCCGGCGTCAGGTCGGCTGCGTGGAAGTCGGGATCAGGCAGCGCTGCCACCGGTTCCGGTGGCAGCGGCAATGCCTCCAACGTGCCTTCGTCGATCAGGCCGTCGATCACCCCCGGCGACACGCCGGCCTCTTGCGCCGCTTCGCTCTTGCTGCGGACCAGGCCGTCGCCGAGGAGCGCGAGCACGCGCATGCGTGCCGCGGTGAGACGGGCGGGGGCGGGACCTGCGATCCTCACCCCGATGCGCAGGCGTTCGGGGCCGAGATGTTCGCCGGCACGCAACGCCATTCGCAGAACCATGCCGCGCGGCGCCAGCGTGTAGTCGGCGACCCAATCGACAAAGCGGCGAAGCTCGCCCTTGAGCGCCGGAAGATCGAGGCGGTCGGCGATCGTCTTGAGGCGATTGTCGAGCCGCCGATCGGGGGCCGTCTGCTCGGCCCACACCACGCCGGTGCATTCACGCGGTCCGAGCGGGACCGTCACGAGATCGCCGGGTGCGAGCGCGACATTGTCCGGCGCGCGATAGGAATAGGGATGGTCGAGGGCGACCGGAACCAGCACGTCGAGAATGCGGTTCGTCATGCTTGTCTCGCCGCAGCATGATCCCGAAAAGTTGGCAGACTTTTCGGACCAGATCATGCGACAAAAAAAGAGAAACAGAGCGCGATTGATTCAACCTGAAGCCATCGCGCTCTCATGTTTCCCTCTCTGACGGTCCGACGCCGGACCGTCAGAGAGGAACACCAGCTGATCCGTTGTTTTTTGGCGCGGCCCCACCTCGATGAGACAAGCTCAAGCACTGGCGCCGCACCACTTAAGTTAACAAAGCGTGAACGAAGAGGTGGGATAAGGGCACGCATGTCAAGGCATTCGGCCTCCGGCATGCGGCTTACCGCGAGCAGCAGGCGGATCAGATGGCGACGGCTGAGGAAAACCGGAGAAGATCGGCGCGACGCACCGCCAAGGGCTCGCGACAGGCCGGCGACGTTGCCCCCGGCCGGCAGCGGCGTTCCCAACGCTCCCTTACAGGAAAGGGCGATAGAAGGTCTGGTCGCCCGCGCGGGCGAGCAAGCGACGATGCCGACGCGTCGATTGCTTTCACTGCGCCGGAGGTCGCAACAGAGCTTGCGCGCTGGCTCGAGCAGCTTTCCGCCGAGCGGCGCATGTCGGCCAAGACGGTCGAGGCCTATCGACGCGACGCCTGCCAGTTCCTTGCGTTTCTATCCCATCACCTTGCCGGACGGGTGACGCTAGGAAACCTCGCCAAGCTGTCGCCCGCCGATCTGCGCGCGTTCATGGCGGCGCGGCGCGCCGAAGGCATTTCCGGGCGCTCGCTGATGCGCGCGCTCGCAGGCCTTCGCAGCTTCGCCCGCTTCCTCGAACGCGACGGCAAGGGCAAGGTCGGCGCGCTTGCCGCCGTGCGCGCGCCCAAGATCGCCAAGACCCTGCCAAAGCCGCTTGCGGTTGCCGCCGCCAAGCGCCTCGCCGAAACCGACCTGCGCGCCGGCGAGACGCGCGAGCCCTGGGTGCTATCGCGCGATGCGGCCGTGCTTGCCCTGCTCTACGGCTCGGGCCTGCGTATTTCGGAGGCCCTCGGCCTGAAGCGCAAAGACCTCCCAGCGCCGGGTGCAGGGGAGGTGATCGTCGTCACCGGCAAGGGCAATAAGCGCCGCATGGTCCCGGTGCTCGCCAAAGTCCTGCAGCTCATCACTGATTACGTTGCGTTATGTCCCTACGACCTGCCGGCAGACGGGCCGCTGTTCGTTGGCGCCAAAGGCGGACCACTGTCGCCGCGCATCATCCAACTGGTGATGCAGCGTTTGCGCGGCGCGCTCGGTCTTCCCGACACCGCAACGCCGCACGCCCTGCGCCATTCCTTCGCCACCCATCTCCTCTCGCGCGGCGGCGATCTGCGCGCGATCCAGGAACTGCTCGGCCACGCCTCGTTGTCGACGACGCAGATCTACACCGGCATCGACAGCGAGAACCTGATCGACGTTTACCGGAACACCCATCCGCGTGCGTGACCATACGCCATCGCTCGGACCGCCGCCGAACCGGCTTGGACGCGCCGACGAACTTGAAGGGCGGGGATCGCTGTGCCATAGGGAGGCGGCCGGCCGGACACCGGCATCATCGAGGAAAGACATGCCGGAATCCACAGGGCTCTTGCGCGGCAAGCGCGGCCTGATCTTGGGCGTTGCCAACAACCGATCGATCGCATGGGGCATTGCCAAGGCGGCGCATGGCCATGGCGCTGAATTGGCTTTCACCTACCAGGGCGAGGTGCTCAAGAAGCGGGTTGAACCACTCGCGCGCGAGGTCGACGCCCGCCTCGTCGGCCACTGCGACGTCACCGAACCCGCCTCCCTCGACGCCGTGTTCGAGGAGGCCGCGGACGCGTTCGGCGCGCTCGATTTCGTCGTGCACGCGATCGCCTTCTCCGACAAGGACCAGCTCGACGGCCGCTATGTCGATACGACCGAGGACAACTTCGTGAAGACCATGGTCATCAGCTGCTATTCGCTGACCGCGGTCGCACAACGCGCCGAGAAGCTGATGACCAATGGCGGCTCGATTTTGACCCTCACTTATTACGGCGCCGAGAAGTGGATGCCGCATTATAATGTGATGGGCGTTGCCAAGGCTGGGCTCGAGGCCTCGGTGCGCTATCTCGCCGCCGATCTCGGCGACAAGAATATCCGCGTCAACGCGATCTCCGCCGGCCCGATCAAGACGCTGGCGGCGGCCGGCATCGGCGATTTCCGCTATATCCTGAAGTGGAACGAACTGAACTCGCCGCTGCGCCGCACGGTGTCGATCGAGGAGGTCGGCGATACCGCCGCTTATCTTCTGTCCGATCTTGCCCGCGGTGTGACCGGCGAAATTCATCACGTGGATGCCGGCTACCATGTCGTCGGCATGAAACGGCCGGACGCTCCGGACATTTCCGTCGTCCGCGATTAGCAGCTACCTGGAGCGCGACGGCTTCTCCTTGAGTCGATCGCGCTCTCTTTCTCTTTGTTTCTTTATCGCATGATCTTTTCACATCGACGACGCACTTGCGCGCCAAGGCGTTGCGGCCGTCGTCGAAGCGGTGCATCTTCGCATGACGACCTGCGGCATCGAGAAACACGAGGTGAACATGGTCACCCGCCGGTTCCTCGGCGCCTTTCGAGAAGACGCCGCGCTGCGCCGCGAGGTCCTGACGATGAAATCTACCGCCCGGGCCAACGCCTCGTGAGCGAGCCGTGCCAAGGACACGCCCACCATGGTGACATGTCTTATCCGCCACCGGATATTCGATCTGCGGTCCGAAAACTCGGCCGGGGGCGAACAGGGTACGGCAAAGACGCCGTTTCGAGAGGATAGCTTTGATCTGTTGCGGCAGATGGACCACGCCGCAGAACCTTCCGATGAACCGGTAACCGGTTTGCCGGAACGCGCTCCACCATTCAGCAACAATGGCCAGCGCGAAATCGACTGAAGGGAAACGACAATGGGCATCGCGGACCAGACCTATACGCCGGCGCGCGACATATCGTCTGCGGAAATCCCCACGAGCGTGTCGGCCTTTCTCAACGGCGAGGGCCTTTTGTCCAAGACACAGGCCGTTCGGATTGCAACAACCGACGCCGATGGCTGGCCGCGCGCCATGCTGCTGACCGCAGGCGAAATGCTGGTGCTGCCGGACGGGAGCATGCGTTTTGCCGTGTTTCGCGAATCCGGCACGGCCGCCAATTTGCTGCGCGACGGGCGGCTGATGCTGAGCATCTCGCTTGACGGCGGCGTTTGCGAGGTGCGCCTGCACGCAAAACCCTGCAGCCGCCACGTTCCGGACGGTCCGCTCGCCTATTTCACGGCGGAGGCCGACAGCGCGCGCATGCATGCGGTCGATTATGCCGATGTCACGAGCGGCGTGACCTTCGCCGTGCATGATCCGGCGGCCGTGCTGCCGCGCTGGCAGCAGCAGCTCGCCGCGCTGCGCGAAGTCTCATAGGGGCGCGATGCCGAGGAGTTGGCAGACTTCTCGATAGGAAGAGGCCGAAACACCCATGCGCGACGGGCAGCGCCGAGCAATGCGTCAACCAAATGCCGTCCTGCTTGAATGGTTTAGCTCAGTGCCTGGTACAGCTGGGTGGACTTGAACCACCGACCTCCTGATCCACAGTCAGGCGCTCTAACCAACTGAGCTACAGCTGCACGCGAGCCCGATTCACTCGAGTTGAACCGAGGGTGCTCTCGTTTCTCTTTGTTCTTGTCGCATGATCCTGTCCGAAAAGACTGCCAGTTTTTCGGGATCATGCTCTCTTCAAGTCCGTCGCATGATCCTGTCCGAAAAGTCTGCAACTTTTCGGGATCATGCTCTCTACAAGTCTGTCGCATGATCTTGTCCGAAAAGTCTGCAACTTTTCGGGATCATGCTCCGGGAGCGTCGGGAACCTAGGCGCAAGGCCCGGTTTTGGCAAGAAGGCGGGGGCGGAGCGAGACCGGAAAGAGGGATCGACCTCGGGACGCGCGGGCGGGGCGAGACGGCAGCGGCCGTCCATACGCAGTCCCCGAGGACGGAATTGGATCATCATCTGAGCGCGGCCGGATACGGCCTCGCGGCGCATGTCTCAACAATGGCGGAATACGCCTGGTTTCCTCTGAGAAGCCGACCCTTGGCCAGCTTCTCAGTATAAGGAAACGTGTCGACCGAGTTCAGGCCGCCCGAGCGGGGGCGACCGGCACCCCGACCGCGGCGTTCGCCGCATTGACCGCCGCGACCGAGCGCGTGACCGCCGACCACAACGCCGCGATCTCCGATCCGGCGGGAGTTTCCGATCCCATTTCGGTGGCGCTTGATCCGGCGGCGAGCGAGATCGCGAAACCGGTCCGTTGCGTGATCTGTCCCGCCCAAACCGGGATGCCAAGCTCGCCGAGAAGGGCGCGGGCTTCGGCCACGACCGGCGATTCCTTGTCGTCACGTTTGGCCGGTGCGGCATTGATCACCACCGCATAAGGCTTGTTGCGCTCGCGCGCGGTCTTCACCGTGTCGCGCACCGCGGCGACATCGAAGAGGCCGGGGCGCGCCGGAATGACGACAAGCGTTGCGGCGCGAATCGCCTCGGTCACCACCACCCACATGGTCGGCGGCGTGTCGATGAAGACCCAGTCATAGCCATCGAGCATCGCCGTTGCGAGGATGCCGTCGACCCCGCGCGCGGCAGTCCTGACTTGTGGCTCGCCACCGGGACGCATCGAATGCCACAGGCTCAGCGAGCCTTGCGGATCGGCATCGATCAGGAGGCAGCGTTGGCCGCTCGCATAGGCGGCGGCAGCGAGATGCGCGGTGAGCGTGCTCTTGCCCGCACCGCCTTTACGCGAAGCAAGCGTGATGACGTTCATCTCAGGGCTCCTCGGCTCGGTGCGAATTCCGCTTCGCCGGAATCGCAATTCGTTGTCCTTGTTCGGTCGCGTGTCGCGTGTCCTTGTGCCGGACCTTTTCCGCTTCGCCGGAAAAGGTCCTTCGGACTTCAGAGTACAACTCATCCAGATTGGATCTGTCGTGCTCCATTTCTCTTTGTTTGGTCGCATGATCTGATCCCGAAAAGTCTGCCAACTTTTCGGGATCATGCTCCAAGCAGAGCCTGCGGTTGTCATGGTTAATGCAGGGTAAATGCCGGCGCGAGCGCGGTTGCCGTCGCCATGAATGCGAACGCGTGATCGCAATGAGTTGATCTTTTGACGTACATCGAGCGCGTGACCGCTGCGGCGCCTGCGTCCGGCCGCGCGAAAAACCCTCTTCGTCCATGATCAGGCGCGGCGGGCCATCCATGTCATGACAGCGGCGGCGGGCTGTAGCAGGCGTTAAATACTTTTTTACCCTACGTGTTGCATTTGCCCGTGCCGCGCGCAGACGCCGCCGAGGGCGGATCGCGTGCGCAGGCGTATCGTATCCATCAGTATCGTTCAGACAGCGCGTGAAGGATCGTAACCGTTCTGTTCCATTGCCAGTCGGAGCAGCCCATGCCCAACACCCCCACCCCGATTTCCGGCTTCGCCCATCCCGGTCGTATCGCCCGTTTCCAGCGCTACCGTTCGGCGATTTTTGCGCAGTTCGTCGCAACCTTTGCGTTGCTCGTCGCCATCATCGTTGCCGCAACCGCGGTCACGATGGAGATTGCCGAGGCGGAGGTTCTCGATTCTCCGCAGATCACGGCAAGCGGCATGACCGCCGTCGCCTTCTTCGGTCTTGTGTCAATCGGCGCCGGCAGGCTCGCCGCACGGCGTCGCAAGCGCTGACCCACTCGGCGCACACCCGTGCATGACGAACGGCGAAGCGCATCTTAAGACATCCAGCCCGAGAAACTTCCGCCTTCGCTGCCCGCCAGGCCTCAAGCGACCGCGCGGATCACCCGCGCGACCCGCGCAAAAATGTCGGCGATCTCGGTTTCGCTCACGATCAGCGGCGGCGTGAGCGCGATCGTGTCGCCGGAGCACCGAATCACGGCATCATCCTCGTGGAAGGCACGCTCCATCGCGGCATAGCCGCGCTTGCCCGGACCGTCCGGCGCCGGCGCAAGGTCGATTCCGCAGGCAAGCCCCACGGTGCGGATATCGAGCACATTGGGCAGGCCTTTGAGGCTCATCGCCGCCTCGCCGAAGGCCGGCTCGAGCGCGGCCGCCCGCTCGAACAGCTTCTCCTCGCGATAAAGCGCGAGCGTCGCGAGCCCGGCCGCGCAGGCAAGCGGATGGGCCGAATAGGTGTAGCCGTGGAACAGCTCGACCATGTGCTCGGGCCCGCGCATGAAGGCGTCATAGATCGGCTTGCGCACGACGACGCCGCCCATCGGCACGGTGCCGGAGGTGACACCCTTCGCAAAGGTGATCATGTCGGGCATGACGCCATAGCGTTCGGCCGCGAAAGCGTGACCAAGTCGGCCGAAGCCGGTGATCACTTCATCGAAGATCAGCAGAATGCCGTGTCGATCGCAGATCGCGCGCAGCCGCTCGAGATAGCCCTTTGGTGCCGGCAGCACGCCGGTCGAGCCCGCCATCGGCTCCACGATCACCGCGGCGATGGTCGAGGCATCGTGCAGGGCGACGAGGCGCTCCAATTCGTCGGCGAGATGCCCGCCCCATTCCGGCTCGCCCTTGGTGAAGGCTTGCTGATCCCGGTTATAGGTGTGCGGGAGATGATCGACGCCGGCAAGCAGAGCGCCAAACAATTTCCGATTGGGCACGATGCCGCCGACTGCCGTGCCGCCGAAGCCGGAGCCGTGATAGGCCCGCTCGCGCCCGATCAGCCGGGTACGTGTGCCCTCTCCGCGAATATTGTGATAGGCGAGCGCAATCTTCAGCGCGGTATCGACCGCCTCCGACCCGGAACTCGTAAAGAACACATGATCGAGGTCGCCCGGCGCGAGCGCAGCGATGCGGCCCGCCAGTTCGAACGCACGTGGATGGCCGAACTGGAAGGCGGTCGCGTAATCGAGCTCGGCCGCCTGGCGCTGGATCGCAGCAACGATCGGATCGCGCGCATGCCCCGCGTTACAGCACCACATCCCGGCGATCGCGTCGACCAGCGCCCGGCCGTCGCCGGTGTAGTAGTGCATGTCCTTGGCGCGGACGAGCAGCCGCGGTGATTTCTTGAAAGCGCGGTTGGCCGTGAAGGGCAGCCAATAGGGCTCAAGGTCGTTGGGTACGATCGAATGCGCGGGCGGTTCGGCTAGCGTCATGGCGGTCCTCCATTGCCGGCAACCTAGAGCATGATACCGATAAGTTGCAGACTTTCGGACAAGATCATGCGACAAAACAAAGTGAAAGCGAGCGCGACAGACTCAACCTGAAGAGATCGCGCTCCAGCGCATCTTGCAGCACCATGTGGACCTGCGTGCGACACAAGCCAATCGCCCGGTGACGCCGGCCTTTTTCTTCTCTGCGGATCGCGCTCGATCCGCAAAACCGGCTGTGACTATTGGCGTTCTCCGCGATGAGCCCGGTTGCCACTTCGCCGACAAATGCTCTAGGCTCATGCGACAGGGATGGAGTTCCCCGCAAAAAACCGCCGATCGAGGGCTGATCACGCTTGCCGCCACAGGATTGCGGGCGTGCGTCCCGAAACCGCCCGCCGGGCGGTTTTTTCGTAGTTCGGGATGGTTTGAATGACGGCCTATATCTGGATCGCGATTGGCAGTGCGCTCGGCGGGACGGCCCGCTACTGGTGTTCCGGCATCATCGCGCAGATGTTCGGCGAGACCTTTCCCTGGGGCACGCTGATCGTCAATGTTGCAGGTTCCTTTGTGATCGGGTTCTTTGCGACCCTCACGGGCCCGGACGGGCGCATCTTTGCGGGCTCGACCGCGCGGCAATTCGTGATGATCGGCCTGTGCGGCGGCTTCACGACCTTTTCCTCCTTCAGCCTGCAGACGCTCAATCTCATCCATGACGGCGAGTGGCTGCAGGCGGGCGGCAATATCGCCGGTTCGGTCGTGCTATGCTTGGTCGGCGTGTGGGTCGGCCATGTGCTCGCAGTCTCGATCAACGCCATGAAATGGGTGTGAGCCATGACGCTTCCGCGCGACGCCGTGCTCTTGCGCATCTTCATCAGCGAGGACGACCGGTTCGAGCACCTCCCGCTCTATGAGGCGATCGTGCTGAAGGCGCGCGAGATGCGTCTTGCCGGAGCAACCGTGCTGCGCGGAACCCTCGGATACGGCCAGGGGAGCCGGCTGCATACGACGAAGATCCTGCGGCTCGCCCAGGACCTTCCGTTGGTGATCGAGATCGTCGATACACAAGAGAAGATCGACGCATTCATGCCCGTGCTCGACACCATGATGACAGGCGGGCTTGTAACCCTCGAAAAGGCTCAAGTGCTGCAATATGGCGACGGGCGGGGAGCCGGCTGACAGGCCGGATGATCGTCTAAAGGGACCGTGCTCTATTCCGTTCGTCCCCGCGAAAGCGGGGAACCAGACGCACCGCCAAACGGGATTCCCGCTTGCGCGGGAATGAACGGAGCATGATCCCGAAAAGTTGGCAGACTTTTCGGACAAGATCATGCGACCAAATGAAGAAGAGCACGATCCCGAAAAGTTGGCAGACTTTTCGGACAAGATCATGCGACCAGATGAAGAAGCGCATGATCCCGAAAAGTTGGCGGGGTTTATCGATCGCCCCGGAAAGCTCCCTGTGATCGACGGTGGCGGCTGGATGACCATTCGGCGCACTCACTCGACGCCACTCACTCGACGCCGCTCACTCGACGCCGGTTTGCACTTAAGACACCGCGTTCCACGGTCGTAGCCAGCACCCGCCGACGAAACGGCGAACGACGGGCTCGCACATCGTCTTCAAAAGTAGTATTGTTTGTATGCTAATGAACACCCGCGCCGGCGCCTGCCGACAGCCAGTGCTGATACCGCATGCCGACACCGATCGCCGAGGCCGCGTGCACGCGCTGCCGTTTCATGACGGTTCAACCGGATAACCGCGATACGCGAGCGGGCTGCGCCTCAACCGTTGCTCGCACTGTCCGGTTCCTGCTGCAGCCGCCTTCAGAGCCAGATTGCCGCGCTGAACCGATCGCGCCGCTTTTCTCTTCGTTTTCTCGCATGATCTTGGTCGAAAGGTCCGCAATCTTTCGGGATCATGCTCTGGGAGGTACTCCGGGAGCCTCGCGCTGCTATGGCAGGGGGCCGCATCATGACCGCAGAAATCTACAGGGGAACAGATGGCTGACGCACCGAAAGACGCGCCGGAACCGGGCCGCACACTCATCCGCAATATCGGCCGGCTTCTGACCGGAGATCTGGCCGCGCCGCTTGCGGGCAGCGACTGCCTGCTGATCGAGGATGGCGTGATCGCGGGCTTCGAGGCTGCCGAGGCCGACCGTACGATCGACGCTGCGGGCTGTGCCGTCGCGCCCGGTCTGATCGATGGGCACTGCCACCCGGTCTTTGGCGACTGGACCCCGCGCCAAAACCAGATCGGCTGGATCGAGATGAACGTAAACGGCGGCGTCACCAGCTTCCTGTCCGCCGGCGAGGTGCATCTGCCCGGTCGCCCGAAGGATGCCGAAGGCGTCAAAGCACTGGCTATGGTGGCGCAACGCTGCTTTGCCAATTTCCGCGCCGCCGGGGCAAAAGTGCTGGCCGGCGCGCCGGTGCCGGAGCTTGACTTTGACCGCGATTTTTACGCTGCCGTGAAGGCGGCCGGCATCCGGCATATCGGCGAGATCGGTCTTGGCACCGTGGCCAAGGGCCCTGACGCGGCCCGCGTCACCGGCTGGTGCAGGGAGTTGGGGATCGAGACGATCATGCATACTGGCGGCCCTTCGATTGCCGGCTCTCACCACGTCACGGCAGAGGATGTGCTGGAGGCGCAGCCCGATGTGGTCAGCCACATCAACGGCGGTCCGACCTCGATCCCGCACGGCGCGATCCGGGAGCTTTGCCGCCACGCCACCGGCGCGCTTGAGGCGGTGCATAACGGCAACGAGAAATCCGCGGTGGTCGCGCTGGAGGGCGCGCTGGCAGAGAGCCGGCTGGCCGATCTCCTGATCGGAACGGATGCGCCCGCGGGTTCCGGTGTGCAGCCCAACGGGATGCTGCGCATGGCGACGCTGCTGGCCAGTTTCGGGGGCCTGCCGGCTGAGCAGGCATGGTGCTGTGGTAGCGGCAACGTGGCCAAGCGGCGGGGCCTCACGCAGGGGATCGTCGCGCCGGGCCGGCCCGCGGACCTGGTGTTCATGGACCGTCCCGGCGGATCGGCGGGTGACGACGTTCTGGGCGCCATGGCGATGGGCAACATCCCCGGTATCGCGGCGGTGATGATCGACGGCAAGATGCGGACCGGGCGGTCGCGCTCGACCCCACCCTCGGCCCGCGTGCCGGTACTCTGACGGGCACTGTCAGAGGAAACCGGCGGGGCCGGCAAGCGAGGTCGGACCAACTCCGCGCGCAAACAATAGCGCGCGATTGCTTCAGGGTGATTCAATCGCGCTCTGTTTCTCTTTGTTTGATCGCACGATCTTGTCCGAAAAGTCTGCCAACTTTTCGGGATCATGCTTTCGGGGATCGCGGCCACTCCAAAGCGCGGCCGGCCGCCCCCCTTTTGATCGGATGGTATCTTAACCCGGCATTAGGGTTAACAGCCTATTGATGGACCTGGGCCAACGGGCGGCCGATGGAAGCCGCGCCCCATTTGAGGAGCAGCCGTGCGCCGGGTTCAAAAACCGTCGGTTCGTTTTGTCGCCTCCGCCAGCATCGCCGGCCTCCTTGCCTTTGCGGCCGCCGGCTGCACGACGGCCGGATTGCATGGCGGCAGCCACTCGTTCACCGGCACGAACATGACCAGCCCGCAGGCTGAGCGGCAGCGTGTTGTCGAGGCTTGGGGCGAGCGCTACCGCGCCAATCCGCGCGACGCGACCGCGGCGTTGAACTATGCCAAAGCGCTCACTGCTTCCGACCGTCGCGTGCAGGCGGTGTCGGTGCTTGAACAGGCGACGCTGAAGAACCCGCACGACAAAGCTCTGCTCGGCGCCTATGGCCGCGCACTCGCCGAGACCGGGCGGTTCGACCAGGCAATCAAAGTCCTCAGTCGCGCCCACAGCCCGGACCAGCCGGACTGGCGCATTCTCTCCGCGCATGGCGCCGCGCTCGATCAATTGGGCCGCCATCGCGACGCCCAGCGCTACTATTCGAGCGCCCTGAAAATCTCTCCGAACGAGCCGACGGTGCTGTCCAATCTCGGCCTGTCCTACGCGCTCGCCAAGGACCTGACGAAGGCAGAAGCCACGCTGCGAAAGGCGGCGGCGCAACCGACCGCCGATCCGCGCGTGCGTCAAAACCTTGCGCTCGTCGTCGGCCTGCGCGGACGATTCGCCGAGGCTGAGAAGATCGCGCGCACCGACCTGCCGGAGACGGAGGCAGCCGCGAACATCGCCTATCTGCGCCAGATGCTAGCGCAGAAGGATAACGATCGACCCGCGAAACGACACGCGCGCATCAAAGCCAAGGGCAAAGGATAAGACCTTTCGCCGCCGCTTGCGGGGAAGGGAGTAAAATAAGGGCCTTAAGCAACGGCATCGCTCGTCACCAAGCTGATCCGCCGGAGACAGGATCATCCCTCGGAACAGCCGCAGGCGCCGAGCAAGGCCCGCATATGGGCGGGAACCGGCGCGATCACGCGCGCAGGCGAGCGGTTCTTCCCAAGCGGCACGACGATCTCGCGTGCATGGAGCTGCAGGCCGGGACCGCCGAGGCGCGGCGCCGTTCCGTAGATGGCATCGCCAAGGATCGGCCAGCCCATGGCGGCGCAGTGCACGCGCAGTTGATGGGTCCGCCCGGTGTGCGGCTCCAGCGCCAGCCAGGCGATCCGCTCCGAGGGGCCGCCGCGCGAACCGTGGCCGCGCCCTAAAACCCTCCAGGTCGTGACCGCCGGCTGGCCGGCGGGATCGGGCTTCATCCACCAGCCGCGCGCCCGATTGAGCCGGCCGAGCGGCAGCTCGATCACCCCTTCGTCCGCCTCCGGCCCGCCCTCAGCCACCGCCCAGTAGGTCTTTGCCACCTCACCGTGCTTGAACAACAGGCCAAGATGGGCGAGCGCCTTGCGATGGCGCCCGAGCACGAGGCAGCCGGAGGTCTCCCGGTCGAGACGGTGGGCGAGGGCGGGTGAGCGCGGCAGGCCGAAGCGCAGCGCATCGAAATAGTCCTCCAGGCTTGCGCCGCCCTTTGGCCCGCGATGGACCGGCAGGCCGGCCGGCTTGTCGATCACCAGCATGAGGCCGTCCCGATACAGAACACGCGTTTGCATCTCTTCCGGTGTCATGGCGAAAGCGCTATCACGGGCCCCGACATGGATGACAGCACCAATCATGACGACGATGCCGTCGAAGAGGCACCCCGCCAGAGCTGGTGGCGGCGGCTCTCGAGCGGGCTCAAGCGGACCTCCGCCTCTCTGGGGGACGCGATCACCGGCCTCGTCACCAAGCGCAAGCTCGATGCGGCCGCCCTCGAAGAACTCGAAGAGGCATTGATCCGTGCCGATCTCGGACTGGACACGGCGGCCGCGGTGGCAGATCAGGTCGGCAAAGGCCGCTATGAAGCTTCCGTGACGCCCGAGGAGGTCAAAGCCATCCTTGCCGCGGAGGTGGAGAGGATCCTTGCGCCCGTGGCAAAGCCGCTGGCGGTCGATGCGGCAAAGCCGTTCGTCATCCTGGTGGTCGGCGTCAACGGGTCGGGCAAGACGACGACCATCGGCAAGCTCGCCGCGCGCCTTGCCGCGGAGGGCCACAAGGTGATGCTCGCCGCGGGCGATACGTTCCGCGCCGCCGCCATTGAGCAGATCAAGATCTGGGGCGAGCGCACGGCAAGCCCGGTGATCGCTGGCGAGCAGGGCGCGGATGCGGCGGGCGTCGCCTATGACGCGCTCGCGGCCGCGCGCGAGGCCGGCGCCGATGTGGTGATCGTCGACACCGCGGGGCGCCTGCAGAACAAGTCGGCCCTCATGGGGGAACTGCAGAAGATCGAGCGGGTGATGCGCAAGCTCGACCCGGCCGCCCCGCATGCGGTGCTGCTGGTGCTCGACGCGACGGTCGGCCAGAACGCGCTGTCGCAGGTCGAGGAGTTCCTCAAGACCGCGGGCGTCACCGGCCTCGTGATGACCAAGCTCGACGGCACCGCGCGCGGCGGCATCCTGGTCGCGGTCGCGGCAAAATTCGGCCTGCCGGTGCATTTCATCGGGGTCGGCGAGGGCGTCGACGATCTTTCCCCGTTCGCCGCGAAGGACTTCGCCAAGGCCGTCGCCGGCCTTGCCGATTAGAGCATGATCTTGTCCGAAAAGTCTGCAACTTATCGGGATCAGGCTCTAGCCGTAGCAGAAATTGCTCGTCATCCGATCAATTCGTAAACTTCCAGCTCTTGGTTGATATTCTGTTCCAACCACTCCAGCAGGCATTGCGTAATTGTCGCTTGCCAGTAGCATCCGGCCACCGTGAAATCCACCCAGTCGTCGCTGAGAACAACCAGTCCGGCCCGCTGCCACTGCTCGAACAAGGGCCCAAGCACAAGGTCCGCATCGAGCCCAGCGCGGTTGTTCAGTTCGGCGCTCAACCATTTCAGGTTGAGCCGGCCGAGCTCCGTCTCTGCCTTCACGCCGTTGTAAAGATCGCTGTGCGGCGCTTGCCGCATGAGATGAGCGACGGGAATTTCGCCGCGCTCGATCTGCCCCTCGAAGGCCTCGACCTTACTGGAGGTCATGTAGGAATAGCCGTGGAGCGACCCGCCTGCCCCGGCGCCGAAGGCGAGGCACTGTGCACCCCCTTTGACCAGAAGGTTATAGAGATTGCGCTCGCGCGTGGTGCGCCGCCAATGCGTGGTCGAAATCGCTTTCCATCTGGCCCCATCGAGCAATTCCACGGCGCGCGCATAGAAGTTGCCATGCTCGGCCGCCGCGATGGGAACGAACTTGCCGTTTTCGATCCCCCTGACCAGCGGCGTGCCGGTAATGAGTTTCAAGGAATAAACGTCGACACCATCGAGGCCGATCTCGAAGGCCGTGCGCAGGTCGTTATCCCATGTCGATAGGGTCTGACCCGGAAGCCCGTAGAGGAGATCGACAATGATCGCGCCCTTGTCCATCGCGAGCAGGGTTTCCAGAAAGGCGATCAACTCCTCGCGCGATTTCTTGCGCCCGAGCGAACGGCGCAGTGCCGTGTCGAAGCTCTGGACGCCGAGCGACACCCGGTTGGCGCCGGCATCGAAGACCGCCTTCGTCTTGTCGGCGGTGAAGCCGTGCACGCGACCCTCGACGGTGATCTCGCAATCGGGCGCCAGCGGCAGATACGCGCGCACGCCTTCGATCAGGCGGACGAGATCGTCCGCTTCGAGAGCGGTCGGCGTACCGCCTCCGAAATACACGGCGTGGATAGGATCCTCGGTCTGGTAGCTGCAGTCCTTGTCCCGTTTCAAATGCTCGATGACGGCCTGCACATAGCGCGTACCCTCCTGCGGTCGCCATGCATTCTGGTAGAAGCCGCAGAACAGACAATGGTGCTCGCAGAACGGCACATTGAGATAGGCGACGCTCTTGCCTCGGCGCGGCCTTGCCGTGATCGCATGCCATACCTGTTCGCGCTCTTCCTGCGGCACCGGTTCCATACCGAGCGAGGGATGAACGCGCCGTTTCCCCGTAAAGGCATTCGCCAGAGGTGTGCCGTCCTCGTGGGCGAAGAACCGCTCGACTAGTTTTGAGTTCGAGTTCTGGACCGGACCAAGGGCCGTAGAGTTATTGTTTGGGCGCACGTTATGATCTCACAAAGTTTCTACTTTAGATCGTTTCCAGCGAAACCTGCCGCCGGACTGGTCGCTTCTGACAAATCGAGCATGACGAAATGACGGTTCTGGGCACCAGCCGGAAAAAGGGACCCCACACGTCGCTAGAGCATAATCCCGACCAGTTGGCAAACTTGTCGGACAAGATCATGCGCTCATCAAGGGGATTGATAGGTAGTAATAAGTCTCTGCGAACATCGTGTTCGTCAGATTCCCCTTCGCCTCAATTGCAGCGACCTGTGCTGCAAGTTCCGCGAGTTGTTCTTCCATTGTCCGTTGTACCTCCGTGTAGCTGGCTGGCGCTTTCTTGCCGACCTTCAGGACGATGCCGACAGTGAACCCCGGAGCCACACGGCGCGCCAAGTGTTAATTTGAGCAAAAATTGTGCCAAGCGGGTTGCTTTGGGCTATAACGCGTCTCAAGGGTCGCACGTGGTGCAGCGCTTTGCCACGAGTGCAGTTCTTTTAAGCAATTGTTTG
>JANQIP010000192.1 GCA_028282095.1 Xanthobacteraceae bacterium
GGAACACTAGCTAATCCGTTACTTTGTGATGCGGCACCAACACAATGAGACGAGCCCAAGCGTTGGTGCCGCATCACGAGCGGACAACGTACACGAACACCTTCCATCTCGCAGCCGCTCGCGCAAGGAGGTGCGATCCGTGCCCAGCATGGCAGGGCGTTCCGATCTCGGTCCCGGTCAGGAATCCGTTTGGGATTATCCGCGGCCGCCAAGGCTTGAGAGGGTTGGCGACGTGCTTTGCGTGCGGTTTGCCGGCGAGACGATCGCGGAAACCACGCGCGGATATCGGGTGCTGGAGACGAGCCATCCGCCGGTCTACTATTTCCCGCCTGACGATATCAGAGCGGAGTTTCTGATTGCGGCTGAGGGACGCTCTCACTGCGAGTTCAAAGGCGTGGCGCGTTACTGGACGCTCGATGCGTCCGGCGCGCGCTCGGCAAAGGCCGCCTGGGGTTATCCCGAACCGACCGAGCCGTATCGCGCAATAAAAGGCTTTCTCGCCTTTTACGCGTCGCGGGTCGACGAATGCTGGGTCGGCAATGAGCGGGCGCGGGCGCAGGACGGCGATTTCTATGGTGGCTGGATTACACCTCGGATCGTCGGACCGTTCAAGGGCGCGCCAGGTACGTCTGCTTGGTGAGAATCCTACAGCAATGCTTCGAATCCGACTTCGCATCGCGACGGCGCTACGCATCGACCGGTTCCGAGCCGTGACGAAGCTGCGAACGCTGGCCGCTGCTTGGCTTGCCGCCTGCTTGCTTTTCTTTACGTCCAGCTCCGCAGTAGCGGACGATGCAGTGCTCTGGCAGGCGCTTCGATCGGGCGGACACGTTGCGCTGATGCGGCACGCGCTCGCGCCCGGCACTGGCGATCCGCCGCAGTTCGAGCTGGGAGATTGCACCACACAACGCAACCTGTCAGCGGCCGGACGCGCTCAGGCCGCGCGTATCGGCGAGCGCTTCCGCGCCAACGGCATTAGGAGCGCCCGCATTTTCTCCAGCCAATGGTGCCGGTGCATTGACACGGCAAGACTCCTTAATCTCGGGCCGGTTGAGGCGTTGCCTGCACTGAACTCGTTCTTCCGTCAGAAAGGCGGCGGCGCTCAGCAAACCAAAGAAACGCTGGACTGGATTGATGATCAAGATCTCGACGGCGCAATGATTCTAGTGACGCATCAAGTCAACATAACGGCTTTGACTAACATCTTTCCCCGATCCGGCACGATCGTTGTTGTGCGCCGCTCGGAGCAAGGCCGGTTAGAGGTTTTGGGCACTATTGATCCACAATAGATAGGTTACCTCGGATCAGTTGACGGAAGCCCACAGAGGGTCAGGATCAGGCTGCTGGTCCAGGATCGGACTTTTGGAGAAGAAGACAATGCGCAGGCGCCTTGGTAGCGCAGCCCCTCACCTGCCGCTTCGCGCGTCGACCTCCCCCGCAAGCATGGAGAGGTAAACACTGTGCGGGCCGGTGAGCTACGCCGCCATGTGGCGCATCTCGCGCGGCCCGTCCGCTAATTTCGCAAGGGCGGCGCGGAACGTCTCTGCGCCCGCCGCAGGCTTCACAGCCTCCTCGGCAAGGTGACGGCGGAAGGCGCGCGCGCCGCGAACGCCGTGGAACAGCCCGAGCACATGCCGCACGATGGCGTAGAGCCGCACGCCTGAAGCAGTCTCCCGCTCGATGTAAGCGATGAGGTTCTCCGCGACCGCACGGGCCGACGCCGCAGGGGGAGTTTCACCGAACAGCACCGGGTCGACATCGAGAAGCTGCCAGGGTTCGCGATAGGCTGCGCGCCCCATCATCACGCCGTCGACCTGCTCAAGATGCGCTGCGGCCGCCGCAACCGAGCCGATACCGCCATTGAGCACAACGGGAAGCGTGGGATAAGCCTGCTTCAGGCGGAACACGCGATCATAGTCGAGCGGGGGCACATCGCGATTCTCGCGCGGCGACAGGCCGTTCAGCCAGGCCTTGCGCGCATGCACGATCAGCGCATCGCCCTTGGCGTCGATCACGCTGCGCGCCATCGCGTCGAGCGCTTCCTCGGGGTCCTGATCGTCGATGCCGAGCCGGCACTTGACGGTGACCGGCACGCCAACGGCCGCCTTCATCGCCGCAACGCAATCGCCGACCAAAACAGGCTCCGCCATCAGGCAGGCGCCGAACCGACCTTCCTGCACCCGGTCCGACGGGCAGCCGACATTGAGGTTGATCTCGTCATAGCCGAAATCGGCGCAAATCCGCGCGGCCTCGGCCAGCATCGCGGGGTGCGATCCTCCGAGCTGCACGGCGACCGGATGCTCGGCCGGATCATAGGCGAGCAGCCGCGCGCGGTCGCCCCGCAGCACCGCCGCGGCCGTGACCATCTCGGTATAGACCAGCGCGCGAGCCGCAAGCAGGCGGTGGAAAAACCGGCAATGCCGGTCGGTCCAGTCCATCATCGGCGCCACGGCAAATCTATATGATTGATTTATTTGCATTTTATCAGCACATTCAGATCGTTAGGTCTCGTCACGTGCCCTCAAATTTGCGACGTCATACGACGATTTTTCCGGTTTTTCGACGCCTCAATGCACACGGAGCGCACGCGCCGTGGCTACCTTTAGCAGATTAAAGTCGGGTTCGTGGCGCGCCCAAATTCGGCGCAAGGGCAAATACGTCAACGAGACTTTTCGCCGGCGAAACGATGCCGAAGAATGGGCGCTGGATATCGAGCGACGGATCAACCGCCAGGAACCTGCCACGGCCGCACGGCCATGAACCAAAAAAGAAGATGGGCGACATCGCTGCCCTGATCGTGGGCGCAAACAAGCTCGGGCTTTAGAGCATGATCCCGAAAAACTGGCAGACTTTTCGGACAAGATCATGCGACAAAACAAAGAGAAGGAGAGCGCGATTGATTCAACCTAAGCAATCGCGCTTCTGACGGGCGCGCCGAACGGCTGGGCGATTGCTGCCCATGATGCCCATGAATTAGGCACTTTTTGCGTGCAGACTGGTTTATCAAACATCCTAATGATGGATTCGCTTGGCTTGTTCAGGCCGATGGCTTTGGCACGCAAGTTGCTGTTCGCCATTTGACGGCCGCCCCCGGGCCATCGCGCTCAGCGTCGAGCACACCTCCAAGACGGGGACCCATAGTCGGCCCAAAGACGTGCCGATGAAGCAGAGCCGATTCGCACGACCAGCCCCGGTGCTGGTCCGGAGCGGCTTTTTTTTGTGCCCGCGCCACTAAGGGCCAGAGCCGGCGCACATCGAATGGAGACCTCTGATGAGCATGGACAAAGACCCTTTCGATCCAGACGTCGATTTGTGGAACGAATGCTCAGAGCGAAGCGCCGACCAGGACACCCCGCCGCGCAGCGTCGCTGACGTGCTGAAATCGACGCCAGCCGTCGAGACCGAGAACAAAGCCTTTCTCGAAAGACGCAACCAGACGTTCAACAGCGACGATCCGGGTGCGACCATGGTGCGGGCGCTGGAGAGCGCGGCGCTGCATTCGATCTTCAAGACCGACGTCAACAGGCGCAAATTCATCAAAGGCGTGGGCGCCACCACCGCCGCCGCAGCCATCGCCCAGTTCCTGCCCTTCGAGTCGCTTCAGGCGATGGCGCAGGACGCCATGAAGAACATCGAGAAGAAGGATCTGAAGATCGGGTTTGTGCCGATCACTTGCGCCACGCCGATCATCGCCGGCCATGCGCTCGGCTTCTACAACAAGTACGGCCTCAACGTGGACATCATCAAGACGGCCGGCTGGGCGGTGGCGCGCGACAAGTGCATGAACGGCGAATACGACGCCTCCCACCTTCTGGCGCCGATGCCTGTCGCCATGTCCATGGGGCTTGGCTCGGCGTCGCAGGACTGGCGCATGGTGACCAACGTCAACACCAACGGCCAGGCAATCGTCCTCGCCAATAAGCACAAAGACAAGCAGGACCCTAAGTCATGGAAGGGTTTCAAGTTCGGTGTGCCGTTCGAGTACTCGATGCACAATCTGCTGCTTCGCCTCTATGTCGCCGAGCACGGCATTGATCCCGACCAGGACATCCAAATCCGGGTCATTCCGCCTCCGGAGATGGTCGCCAACTTGCGCGCCGAGAATGTCGACGGCTATCTCGCACCGGACCCGTTTTGCCAACGTGCGGTCTATGATGGCGTCGGTTTCATTCATAAGCTTACCAAGGAGCTTTGGGATCAGCATCCCTGCTGCTGCTTCGCGATCAGCCAGAAGTTCATCGACGAGAACCCGAACACGTTCATCGTGCTGCTGACGGCCATTCTCGACGCCACCTACGAGGCAGAGAAGGCCGATCAGCGGGTCAGGTTCGCCGAATCCATGGCGCCGAGAAACTACCTCAACCAGCCATCTGCGGTGCTGAGGCAGATCCTGACCGGCATCTATCCGGATGGGCTCGGCAACATCAAAAAGATCCCGGATCGGATCTCCTTCATGCCCTACCCGACCCAATCGATGGGCACCTGGATCCTGTCGCAGCTAAGGCGCTGGGACTACATCAAGTCCGACGTCGATTACAAGGCGATCTCGGACGAGGTGTTCATGTCGGCGGAAACCGAGAAGCGCATGAAAGCCATGGCCGAGCTGAATGCCGACCTGCAATGGAAGGACATCCCGGAGGTCAAATACCCGGTGTACGACGTCTACGGCAAATCCTACGACCCGTCGAAGATCCAGGACTACATCACGAGCTTCGACATAACGCGGGTTACGTAAACCGAGGCGTTTTCCGCCACAACGCAAGACGGATATCCGGCCAGCTCGGCCGGATATCCCTCCCAACGAGGCAACTGGGACCGCCGCCATGACCATGACCATGACCGTTCGGAATGTTCAGGCTGCCTTGCTTTCGATTGCACTGCTGATCGCCTTCCTCGGCGTCTGGCACTTTTCTACGACGAGCGCTGATCATGTGGCGTCGGCCACAAGACTATCTGACGACCAGGTGCAGACCCTCGTCGGCAAGGGCATGGCCAAGGCGGACATTGAGGCCTATGCCAAACAGGGACTGTCTTTTCCGCAGCTAGACCAGATCGCCGGACTTGGTCTGACCCGCGCGGAAATCGACGCAGCCGGCGGAATCCAATCATTCGGTTTTACCACCGGCGGAGCCGCAGAAGAGGCGGAAACCGGTTTCCCAAGCCCAGCCCAGGTGTGGCGGGAGGCATCGGAACAGATCTTTGATCCATTCTACGACCGCGGCCCGAACGACAAGGGCATTGGCATCCAGTTGCAGTACTCGCTTGCCCGCGTTCTGACGGGATTTGTGCTGGCCATTCTCGTGGCGGTTCCGCTCGGCTTCCTGATCGGCATGTCTCCGTTATGGAGTGCGGCGATCAACCCTTATGTGCAGGTCCTCAAACCCATATCGCCGCTCGCCTGGCTGCCTGTCGCGCTGTACCTCATCAAGGACGCAGAGAAGGCGTCGGTGTTCGTGATCTTCATCTGCTCGGTGTGGCCGATGCTGATCAACACCGCCTTCGGTGTCGCCGGCGTCAAGGGGGACTGGCTCAACATCGCCAGGACGCTTGAGCTTTCCAAGCTCAAGACCGCCTTTCGCGTGATCCTTCCAGCAGCGGCGCCGACAATTCTCACAGGGATGCGCATCTCAATCGGCATCGCCTGGCTGGTGATCGTGGCCGCGGAAATGGTCATCGGCGGCGTCGGTGTTGGCTATTTCGTCTGGAACGAATGGAACGGGTTGAACCTCGCGAGCATGATCTTCGCGATTGTCGTCATTGGCCTGGTCGGATTGATCCTGGATCTTGCTCTTGGCCAAGCCATGCGCCTCGTCGAATACAAGGAATAGGAACCCGCATGTCGGACTATATCGTCAAAGCGGATTTGCTTGGAAAGAGCTTCCCGGGCGGTAAGCGCGGCGAAGAGAATGTGGTCTTCGAGAACATCAATTTCCGCCTGAAAGAGGGCGAGTTCATTACCTGCATCGGCCATTCCGGCTGCGGAAAGTCAACCATCCTCAACATCCTTGCCGGCCTCGACAAGCCAAGCGCCGGCTGCGTATTCGTCAACGGCGAGCTCATCGATGGGCCGGGATTGGACCGTGCAGTGGTCTTTCAGAATCACTCCCTGCTGCCCTGGCTGTCGGCGCTCAAGAACGTCACTTTCGCGGTCAAGGCCAAATGGCCGGACTGGAGCGACGGGCAGGTCCGCGAACATGCCAGCAGATATCTGGCCATGGCGAGCTTAACGAACGCGCTCGACCGAAAACCGCATGCGCTTTCGGGAGGCATGCGGCAGCGCGTCGGCATCGCCCGCGCTTTCTCGCTGGAGACGGACTTGCTGTTGCTGGACGAGCCGTTCGGCGCCCTCGACGCGCTCACGCGCGGTGCAATCCAAGATGAGCTCATCAAGATCTGGACCGAGACCCGGAAGACGGTCTTCATGATCACCCATGACGTGGACGAAGCGATCCTCTTGTCCGACCGCATCTTCCTGATGACGAACGGACCCAAGGCGCGGATCGCCGAGGCCGTGGTCGTCGACCTTCCCCGCCCGCGCATGCGCGCGGAAATAATCCATCAGGCCGGCTACTACGACATCCGCAATCACATCATCGACTTCCTGGTGAAGCGCTCCGAGGAGCTGTCTGGCAGCAGGCGCCCGGTACCCGTCGATGAGGTGCGCACCACCGATGATGTGCTGGTCTACCCGCCGGACGTCAATCCGATTGCCGACGCCCACAAGGCGCAGACGCAGGCACTCCGATCGGCATGATGCGGACCATTCGACGCACAACGTACAGGCTGATCACGGCAGTGCTCGCTGTTCTCGCAATGGCCGCGATGGCACGCCCGGCGGCATGCGAGGTGCGTGAGCGGCGCGACCCGTCGCCTGCGGGCGCGACAGACATCCTGCCGACGCTCAAGGGGCATATGGCGCGGCTGGGCTCGCTCATGAACTTCCTGTTCCGCAATGTCGACGACGGCTCGCAGAAGGCCGAACTCATCGGCGTCGTGCAGGAGATGAAGGTGCATCTGCGCCAGTCCAAGCAGTTCGAGCCATTGCGGCTCCATCTCATGGCTGATGAGCAGCAACACGCGCTCGCGAAAGCCGGTTACCTCGCATGCCTGACGGCCGCCCTGGAGCTGCTAGCGGATCTCGAAGCGGCGCTGCGCGGCGCGCCCGCCGGCGAGCCGCGAACCGCTCTGTTGCGGCTCGACCAGAAGCGCCGTGACTGTCACGTCGCGTTCGGCTGACGGAGTTCATCCACCCTTGAGCAACCCGTAGGTTAAAGGAGCAAACCCATGTCTTCAGTTTCGAACCTGTCCACAACCGGTGATGCCCCAGCGCGGCTGATGTCCAAACTCGACATGACGGAAGTCATCATGGCTGCGAAGTTCGCCAAGGGCGCGAGCTGGGAGGAGATAGCGGCGGCCGCAGGCATGTCCCCGGTGTTCGTGGTGTCGGCCTGTCTAGGGCAGAACGCGCTTCCCGCCGCGGCGGCGGCCAAAGTCACCAGTTTTCTCAACCTGGGCAACCAGACTAAGGACGTTGAGATTGCGTTGCAGCTACCGCCGAAGAAGGCGCAAGAGGCGGAAACGGTGTCGAAAGACCCCCTGATCTACCGCCTTCACGAGATCGTCTACGTCTATGGCGACACGATCAAGGCGCTCATTCACGAGAAGTTCGGCGACGGCATCATGAGCGCGATCGACTTCGATCTGACGATCGACAAGGTCGAGCATCCCAAAGGAGACCGCGTCAAAGTGACGATGACCGGGAAGTTTCTGGCATATAACCAGTGGTAGTTTTAACGACAGCTGACACTATTTCCGGCTGATTAGTTCGGTGACGAACTATGCTGTGGCTTGAGGGCCTTACTCCCTCCCCCGCGCCGAACGCAGGTGTTTGCGTGTTCGGCTCCGTTTCGAATGGCCCAAGTCGGGAACACCCGACTTGGGCTGGGGAGAGTTGGGGAGGGGGCAACTCCATCCGGCCTCGCCGAGCTTGAGTGCGCTGACTATGTCGTGCGCTTCTATGATCGGCGCATAGACGCCTGTCCGCGGGTGACATAAGAATGGAAAGCTAGCAGGCTGCGGAAAAAGGGTTGTTTGGAGGCGATTTCCTTGGTGTTTGCGACGACGCCGAAGCGATGGATGGGCTGTGACCGGCGACGCCTGCGCG
>JANQIP010000265.1 GCA_028282095.1 Xanthobacteraceae bacterium
CGCAGGCGTCGCCGGTCACAGCCCATCCATCGCTTCGGCGTCGTCGCAAACACCAAGGAAATCGCCTCCAAACAACCCTTTTTCCGCAGCCTGCTAGTGATGCACGCGCAAACACTTCACTGCGGAGGTTTCGCGCGCGGCTCAAGCCGCAAACTTGCCGCCGCAGCCGAGCGCTCTTGCCCTTACTTCGGAGCAGCGTCAGCAAAAGAGTGCCGCAATGTCTCAACGAAGGCGGCAACGTGGCTCGGTAGCGTGCGCCCGGCAAGCGTCACCACGCCGATACGACGCTGCATCAAAGGATTGTCGAGGGGCTTTGACACCACATTCGCGCCGCGGACCATGGTCAGCGTGAGCGCCGGAAGCGCCGACACGCCGAGCCCGGCCTCGACCAGCGCGACCGCCGAGGGAATCTGCTCCACCTCGTAGGCCGGCTCGACGAAGATGTCGCAGTTGACGAAGGCGGCATCGGTCATTCGACGGACTGAGGATGTGCGCGCAAGGCTGATGAACGGAAAGGGCGCGAGATCGAGCCAGGTCACTTTCCGTCTCTTGGCCAGCCTGTGGTGCGGCGCACAGACGAGGTGAAACGTGTCGGCGCCAAGCTCATCGAAGCGGCAATCGCCGAGTTTTGCCGGTCGGATTGTCAGCGCGAGATCGGCCACTCCATTTTCCACCTCGGCGATCGCGCGTTCATGCACCAGATCATGGACGCCGATATCGACGGCCGGACATGCCTCCATGAAGCCCCTGATCGCTGCCGGCAACACAGCGCAAGCGACTGACGGCAGGCCGGCTATGGTGATCCGGTTACGCATGCGGCCGCTCCACCGGCCGATACTCTCAAGCCCGCGGCGGAAATCGCGGATCATCTCGCGGGCGATGGCGACCACATGACGGCCCTCCGACGTCAGCGTCACCGAGCGAGTGGTGCGATCGAATAAGGGGACACCGAGCTCGGCCTCGGCGCGGCGGATCGTTTCGCTGAGCGAGGGCTGGGTCACGCCGGCGACCGCTGCCGCCTCGGTGAAGGTCGGGGCGTCTGCCACAGCAACCAGAATCTCGAGTTGACGGATGGTAAGTAGCATAGGCGAACCCTATGGAAAGCATGGCTCCCATTATTTTACACGATGAACACGGATTAGTAACTTTGCACCTGGAGAGAAACGTTCGAGGTTATCGGTGAACCGCACCTTCATCGGCTGCGGCGCCGGTTTTGCCGGCGATCGCACGGATGCCGCCATACCAGTGGTGCGCGCACTCAGCGAGTGCGATGGCGCGCGCTATCTCATTTTCGAGACGCTGGCCGAGCGCACGCTGGCGCTTGCCCAAGTGGAGCGGCGCAACCACAACGGTCTCGGCTACAATCCAGCGCTCGATCGCTTCATTCGGCCGGTCCTGCGGGACTGCGTCGCGGCCGGTATCAAGATCATCAGCAATTTCGGCGCCGCCAACCCGCGCGCGGCTGCGAAACGCATTGTCGCACTGGCAAGTGAGCTTCACTGTCCGCCGCTGCGGATCGCAATCGTCGAGGGCGACGACATCACCGATCGGCTTTCGCCGGCGGACCTCGCCGAGCGTGAGGTCGGCGGACACCTCCTCGCGGCTCGGCCAGAGATCATTGCCGCCAATGTCTATCTCGGAGCCGAGCCGATCGTCCGCGCGCTCGCCGAAGGCGCCGACATTGTGGTGACCGGCCGGGTTGCCGATCCCTCCCTCGTTCTCGCTCCTTTGGTCCACAGCTTCGGCTGGCGCCTCGATGATCTCGACCGTCTAGCCGCAGGAACAATGGCGGGTCACCTGCTGGAGTGCGGATCTCAGGTCACCGGCGGATATTACGCCGACCCGGGCGTCAAGGACGTGCCGGACATGGCAGACCTCGGCTATCCGATTGCCGCAGTGGATCCGGACGGCACCTTCGTCATCACCAAGCCGGCAGGCACCGGCGGATTGGTTGATCGCCGCACCGTCACCGAGCAGCTTCTCTACGAGATTCATGATCCTGCTGCCTATCTCACCCCCGACGTGGTGCTCGATCTCACCGCGGTCGATCTCGACGAGCTCGGTGAGGACCGGGTCCGCGTGCGCGGCGCACGTGGCCACCCCAGACCGGAAACCTTGAAGGCCACGGTGTGCATCGGCGGCGGGTGCCTCGCGGAAGCAGAGATCTCCTATGCCGGCCCAAATGCGGCGGCGCGAGCGCGGCTTGCGATCGACATCGTCAAGGCGCGCATTGCCCGGCAGGCGCCCGGCATAGCACTGCGTGCCGATGCGATCGGGGTCATGAGCGTGCAGGCCGATGGCGACGGCGCGGCGGCGGCGCAGGCGTGGTGTCATCCCCCGAGCGACATACGGGTGCGCTTTGCCGGGCAGTTCCCCGATGCAGGTAGCGCCGAGATCCTGCTCAGCGAGGTGGAGGCGCTCTATTGTGCGGGTCCCGCGGGCGGGGCGGGTCTACGTCGGCATGCGACGCCGCGCCTGATCAGTGCCTCCTGCCTGATCGAGCGCGATCTCGTGACACCGATTGTCTCGTTTGTTGGAGCCGCGCCATGAGCGGACAAATCGAGGTTCCACTGTATCGCATCGCCCATGCACGCTCGGGCGACAAAGGAAATCGGTTGAACATCACACTGATCTGCAACGCGCCGCGCTTCTATCCACCGGTGGCGGAGACGACGACCGCGCAGTGCGTTGCCGAGATTTTCGCCAGCCGGCGTCCGACGCGGGTCGTGCGCTACGACCTGCCGAGATTGTTTGCCTTCAACTTTGTCCTCGACGACGTGCTGGAAGGCGGCGTCAATTCCAGTCTCGGCCTCGACGGACATGGCAAGAGCCTGTCATTCGTGCTGCTCGCAGCGACGATCCGCATCGATCGCGCGCTTCTTCAGACCGACACTGCGGCGCTCCCCGTCACCACCGCGGCGCTTCGCGCCAACAATCAAACTCAACGTCAATAGGGAGGACTAACGTCATGTTGCGAACGACCTGTGCCGTCTTGCTTACGCTGACCGTTGCCGCAGCGGTACCAGCCGCTGCGCAGCAACGGCTGTTGATTGGCTCTACAAGCGCATCCTCATCGCATTACGGCTATTTCGTTGCGGTGTCTCAGCTCATCAACGACAAGGTCAAAGGCATCGCGACCTCGGTGGTCGAAACCGGCGCCACGATCGACAATCTGCGCCGGATTGCCCGCAAGCAGATTGACCTCGGCCTCATCACCACCAATACCGGCTTCCAGGCCTATAAGGGCACGGCCGGTTTTGCCGGCAAGCCGGTCGATACGCGGCTGCTGTGGGTTTATGTCGCCGCACCACAGAACGTGATCGTGCGCAGCGATTCCGGCGTGACGGCGCTGACGGGGCTTAACGGCAAGAGATTCAATCCGGGCCTGCGCGGCTCATCCACCGAGAAGACCACCGAAGCGGTGTTCAAGCTGCTCGGCATCACGATCGATCCCGTCCGCGGCTCGACCACCGATATCGTCGATGCGATCAAGGACAATCGTGCCATCGGCTATGTCAAGAGCGGTGCCGGCAACCGCCTGGATGGCTCGTCCATGGACATTGCAACCTTCACCAAGCTCTCCGTCCTGTCGCTGACGCCCGAGCAGGCGGACAAGATCCGCAGCGGGCTGCCCGAGCTCGGCATTGTCGACGTTCCCGCCGGCGCCGGCGTCGGCATTCCTGCCTACACGACCTGGAGCTTCGGCGTCGCAGTGCATGCGCGGCCGGATCTCGATGAAGACGCAGCCTATCGCCTCACCAAAGCGGTGATGGAGGATCGGACGGTCCAGGCCAATGCGATGGCAGAGCTGAAAGGCGCCGACCTTGCCGCGACCACGTTGAAATTTGGCTCGGTGCCGCTTCATCCCGGTGCGGCCAGGTATTTCCGCGAGAAGGGCTACGACATTCCCGAGCGCCTTGCGCCGAAATAACCCGCCTTAAAGCGCGCGAATGTCCGCCGAGGTCGCCAACGAGGACCGGACGGTGTCGCAACCGTCCGGTTTGGGCGTAGTCGCCACGCGATGGCTCTGCATCGCGCTCGGCCTGTTCGTGCTCTACACCACGGCCTTCGGTCAATTCGACAGCCTGTTGCAGCGCGCGATCTTCACCGCCTTCACGGTGACGATCACCATTTTGGTTCATCCGCTTCGCTTTCGCGGCTTGGCCGGGGTGATCGGTCGGCTCATCGACTTGGCGCTGATCGCCGTAGCGCTCGCCGCCTGTCTCTATGTCGCGATCCGCCATGACGAGATCATGGTCGCGCTGCCGTTCGCCGAACCGCACGATATGCTGCTGACCGCAGGTCTCGTCATCGCGGTCCTCGAAGCGTCGCGTCGGGCGGTGGGCCCGATCTTTCCCAGCCTCGTCCTTCTTGGCATCGCCTATGCGTTTTTCGGGCAATATCTGAGCGGCCCGCTGTCCCATCGTGGTTTCGACGCCACCTTTATCACCGAGACGCTGCTGCTCGGCGATCTCGGCATCTGGGGCCTGTTGACGGGCGTCGCCGGCACCACGATCGCCGCCTTCGTTTTGTTCGGCAGCATGTTGTTGTTCACGGGCGCTGGGCAGACCTTCATGGATCTCGCGATCCGTCTCGGCGGACGCAGTCGCGGCGGCGCCGCCAAGATCGCGACGATCGCGTCAAGCCTGTTCGGCACCATCAGCGGCAGCGCGGTCGCCAATGTGGCGACCACCGGCAATTTCACCATTCCAATGATGCAGCGGCTGAAGTATCCGAGCCCGTTTGCCGCTGCCGTCGAAGCGGTCGCCTCCACCGGCGGCCAGATCGCGCCGCCGATCATGGGTGCCGCGGTATTCGTCATGGCCGAGATTGTCGGCGTGAGTTATGCCGAGATCATGGTGGCGGCCATTCTGCCTGCCCTCCTGTTCTATTTCGGCATGTTCCTCACCATCCATGTGGTGGCAGTGCGCACCGGCCTGCCGCTCGTGCCGCAAGAGGAGATGCCGGCCTGGGCCGCAGTGCTTACGCCGACGCGCCTCGTGCCCATCATGGCCGCCTTCGCCGGGCTGCTCGGCGGCATATTCACCGGACATTCGGTTCAGACTGCGGCCTTCTGGGGCATTGTCGGGCTGTTTTCTTCCCACATTGCGCTGCGCGTCCGGTCGCTGACCGACCTGCGCGATACGCTGCGGCTTATTGTCGATGGACTGGAGGGCGCTGCCCGCAGCCTCGTCTTGATCGGCATTTTGCTGATCGGCGCGCAGATCCTGGTCTCGCTCATCAACATGACCGGCGTGGGGATCGCCCTTTCTTCTTACCTCGCCGGAGCTGCCGGATCGTCGATATTCCTGCTGGCGCTGCTCATTGCCGTTGTTTGCATTATTCTCGGAATGGGCATTCCGACGACAGCGGCCTATGTGCTGGTCGCCTCAGTGCTCGCGCCGGCATTGACCCAGGTCGGGATGGCAACGATTTCGGCCCATATGTTCGTGTTCTACTTCGCAACGATCTCGGTGATCACGCCCCCGGTATGCATCGCGGTGTTTGTCGCCTCCGGGATTGCGCGGACGCCGTGGCTGCCGACTGCATTCGAGGCCTGCAAGCTCGGCGCGGTCACTTATGTCGTGCCGTTTCTCTTCCTGATCTATCCCGGGATGCTGGCGAGCGGCTCCTGGCTGCAGATCGGCGATGCCGCAGCGTCCGGATTGGTCTTCACCGCTGCATTCGCAATGGTGTTCGGAGGAGCCCGGATCACCGGCTGGCGGATTATCGACTTGTGTGCTCCGCTTGCTGCTGCGGCGCTTGCCATTCTACCCAATTGGATCGGGCTTGGAGCAGCCACAGCATTTGTCATTCTTCTCGCGCTCGGTTGGAAGCGGAGGCTGCGCACCTTGAGCAGCTTGCATGGATAGGCTTGAGCAGCCGAAGATTCCGCTCAGAGCGCGATGTGTTTCGGTTGATGCGTATCCTGCATTATTGAAACCCGCCACGGCCGCATATCAGAGCCTCACGAGCGCCGGCAGTTCGAACGCGATGGCGCGGCTTCTTGCGAAGCGGCACGAGCCATTCCACAAACAGCCGTATCCCCGTCGCGTCGCCCGCCAAGGCGAAGGGGCAGCAACAATGGGGCTTACGAAGAGAGCAACCGACCGCCGCCGGGTCCGGTCCCTATGCCGGTATAGGAGGTCCGACGAGTCGCGGGCTGTATATGACGACTAGTCTCAGCGGCGCCGGTCCCTGAGAAACCACCTCATGTGCGAGACCGGGGGGAATGCATACCACGTGGCCTGCCTTGCAGACCTGCGCCGGCGCATCGCCCAATGTCACAGTCGCTTGCCCTTCCAAAATGAAGATGACTTGGAACTCGCGGTCGTGCAGGTGCCGCAGAGCCTTTCCGCCCGGCTCAATGGTACCGTGCACCATGTCAAAATCGTCGGTGAAGGCCGGATCGACGAGCCGGCGGTTCACCGTGCCCGCATGCGCGGGTGGGCTATAGGTGGGAAGATCGTCGAGATGCACGATCAATCGCGTGGCGTCCGCGTCGGCTGCGCTGGGGGATGTCATCGGTGTCTCCTCGTCTTCAAGCCCTGCATCGGATCCGGCCGGGCACTTCGGATCCGGGAGCGAAACTCCGGAGCGGCTGGAGGCCGGCGCAACCGCCGAGCGGTCCAATCCGACCGAAAACCGCTCGAGCCGCTTTGTTCAGGCTTGCACCATCCTGCTGCGGCTGCAATACTGAAATGAAGCGCCGTTTCAATCTGTGAAAAGGTACGGCAGGTGGACACGCCAAGGAGGAAACGAACATGAAGATATCGGTGAAGCGCCGGACGGCGCTGCTCGCGGTCGCGGCTGCCGCTCTTATGTCAATCGTGCCAAGCACGGGCCGCGCCGCAGAGACGCTGACCTTCGCGGACTCCTTCCCCCTCGGGCATTACCTGGCCGAGGAAGGAATGAAGTTCTGGATGCAGCGCGCCAAAGAGCTGTCCGGCGGCGAGATTTCGTGGACGCACTTTCCAGCCGGCCAAGTCGCCAAGGCCGGCAACACACTGACCGCCATCCGCGACGGCCGCGTGGATGCGGGCTATGTCGGCATTGGCTACTTTTCCGACAAACTGCCGCTTAACAGCGTCTCCATGTTGCCCGGCATGGCGGCGAGCTCGCGAGCAGGTTCGCAGGGTTATTGGGAGATGCTGAAGAGCGACGGCCCGCTGCGGCGGGAATTCCTCGCCAATAATACGTTGCCTATGGTCGGCGTTATGCTCGATCCCTATCAGATGGTTATGGCCGGCTCGCCACTGAAAACCCCTGAGGACTTTGGCGGCAAGAAAATCCGCTCCGGCGGTGGAGCCATGAACATGACCTTGGAGGCCCTACGCGCGACGCCCGTTGCGATGCCGGCCCCCGACATCTACCTCGCCATGGAAAGAGGCACGGTCGACGGCACGCTCCTCGCCATCAACAGCGTTAAGCCCTACCGCCTGGAAGAACTGATGAAGTCGGTGAGCACCAACGGCCCGTTTGGGACGTTTGTCGTCACCATCGCCATCAATAAGGACACGTTCGAGCGCCTCGATCCGAGGGTGCAGAAGGCGCTTGTCCAGGCCGGCGATGAGACCGTGGCGCATCTCGCCGCCTATGTCGACGAGAACGTTGGCAAGCGGATGGACGAGTTTCGCAAATCAGGGATCAAAGTGTACGATTTTCCGCCGCAGACCATGGCGGCGCTGGAGAAGGTTCTGGCCGAGGTTGAGCAGGATTGGGCCCAGCGCATCGGCGGGCGCGGTCTTCCGGCAAAGCAGACGTTGACGGACTTCAAGAAGGCAATGGGCAAGTAGACGGACCGCAAGACGTTCCCGCCGCCGTCGGCGGCGGGATGTCCCTCTGCGACGCCGCCGCGCCATGCATCGTCCCGAACTCGATATCTCCTACCCCTACCCCGCCTTCCGCGTCCTTGACGCGGTCTTGCTGCGGTTGGAGCGAGCGACCGCGGCGGTCGGAGTCGCGGGCCTGCTGGCAATCATGCTGCTGGTGTCGGCCGATGCGCTCGGGCGTTACTTCCTGAACATGCCGCTGACGTTCCAGTACGAGCTGACGAGCTTCTACCTCATGGGCATGACGTCGCTGCTTGCGCTGTCGTGGGGTGTGCGGCGTGGCGCCTTCATCCGCATCAGCGTGATCGACAGTCTCGTCGGCCAGCGCCTTCGTAGCATCCTCTTCGGCGTGAACTTCCTGCTCGCCGCCTGCACCATGTCCGTGGTCTGCGCCTTCGCGGCGCGCGAGGCATGGCATAGCTGGAAAGGCGCGGAGGTATTGTTAGGCGTCGTCGACTGGCCGGTATGGCTCGCCCATCTCTGGGTACCTCTCGGCTGCGGCCTGCTGACACTGCGCTTGCTGCTGGACGGCATCATGGCGCTGGTGGACCCGCGTCACGCCCGTGTTCTCGGTGCCTCATCCGACCCGAAAAAAGAAATCGAGGCCCTTTGAGCCGCGCCGGCATCCGAACTTTGTACAGCCAAGGGAGTCGCCCGTGAGCCTTGTCATCGGGATCGGTGGACTGGTCCTGTTGCTGATCTTGGGCATGCCGATCGGGCTCGCTCTGGCCACCTCCGGAGCCTTGGGGCTGGCTGCCCATATGGGCGTCGGGATCGTTGGCCCGCTAATGGCCGACAGCTTCTTCGAGCACTCCTCGACCTATCTGCTGCTCACCATACCAATGTTTGTGCTGATGTCCGAATATCTCTCGGCGAGCAGGATCGCGCGCGACATCGTCGAGGCCAGCTACCGCTGGGTCGGGCGCCTGCCGGGAGGCCTCGGCATCGCCTGCATCACTGCCAGCGCCCTGATGGCTGCCGTCATCGGATCGAGCATGGCATCGGCCGCCACCATGTCGACGGCCGCTTTCCCGGACATGAAGCGCCTCAAATATCATCCGCGCGTAGCGGCCGGCATCATCGCCATCTCGGGCACCCTCGCGATCATGATTCCGCCGAGCGTGATCCTCGTGATCTACGGCATCCTCACCGAGCAAAGCATCGGCCGACTCTTGATCGCCGGCATTGTGCCCGGCCTTTTGACCATGCTCGGATACATACTGGTCATCACGTGGATCGCTCTCTTCCGTCCCGATCTCGCACCGCGAGCACCGACCTTCGACCTTAAGCTGGCCGTAAGGTCGATGCTGCCGGTTTGGCCCGTCATTCTGCTCGTCGTCGTCATGATCGGCAGTCTCTATGGCGGCGTCGCGACGCCGACAGAGATCGGCGCGGTCGGCTCCCTGTTTGCGCTTGCCATCGTGCTGGCTCTGCGGCGCTTGACCGGCAGCAGCTTCCGCGCCGCCATGGAAAATACGCTGCGTACCTACATGATGATCATGATGATCATCCTCGGGGCGATGATCTTCGGCTACTTCATGACCTACACGCAGGTGACGCAGGATCTGGTGACCGCCGTCACCGCGTCCGACCTGCCGCCCTGGGCCGTGTTGGCGCTGCTGCTCCTGGTCTACCTCGCTCTCGGCTGTTTCCTCGACCAGATTGCCATCCTGGTGCTGACCGTGCCGCTGACCTTCCCCATCGTCCAATCACTCGGGTTCGATGGCATCTGGTATGGCATCATCATCACCAAGACGGTGGAAATCGGCCTGGTGACGCCGCCGCTCGGCCTCAACGTCTACGTGACGTCCTCGGTGACGGGAGTGAAGCTCGGAGAGGCTTTCCGCGGCGTGTTGCCGTTCCTGGCGGTGGAGTTGGTTCTGCTGCTGATCCTCGTGCTATTCCCCGAACTGACCCTGTGGCTGCCGTCGCAGATGCGTTGATCGGCGAACACGCCGGGCAGCAGGTCGCGACTATCTGCCGAGAGTCTCATACGCTTTCCGCGTGATCGCTTCGGGCTCAGGTCCAATGACCTCCCCCTAGAAGGGGGAGGTCGGCGAGCGGCGCAGGCAAGCTTGCGCAGCCTGCGCAGGCTTGGCTGCGTGCTCGCCGGGAGGGGG
>JANQIP010000044.1 GCA_028282095.1 Xanthobacteraceae bacterium
GCGCTCCCCGACTCCAAGGCTCTCTAGAGTGCGATCCATTTAGATTGAATCGATCGCACTCTATTTCTCTTTGTTTTGCCGCATGATCTTGTCCGAAAAGTCTGCCAACTTTTCGGGATCATGCTCTAGTGTTCCTTCTCTGACGGTCCGATCCCGGACCGTCAGGTAAGGAACACTAGCTGATCCAACGCCTTGTGATGCGTCACCAACACGATGAGACGGGCTCAAACGTTGGTGCCGCATCACTAGCCGTGATATAGGCTCGGCGCGCGCCGCCGCCACCGTGCGGCGAGCGCGACAAGCGCCGCCGCACCTGTTTTCGGGCCGGCTGGCCGGCTGGTCAAAGGTAGGCGCTTGCGATTCCAAGAAAATCGTCGGCCTTCAAGCTTGCCCCGCCGACCAGCGCGCCGTCGACATCGGACACGCTCATCAGCTCCTTGGCGTTGGAGGGCTTGACCGATCCACCATACTGGATGCGCACACCGTCGGCGACCGCCTGGCCGAAGCGCTTGGCGACCTCGGCGCGGATGAACCCGTGCGCTTCGGCCACGTCCGCCGTCGTCGGCGTGAGCCCGGTGCCGATCGCCCAGACCGGCTCATAGGCGATGACAAGATTGGCAGGCGTCGTCCCGTCGGGGAGCGATCCTTCGACCTGGCGGCCGACCACTTCGAGCGTCTTGCCGGCGACGCGCTCGTCCTTGGTCTCGCCGACGCAGACAATGGCCATCAACCCGGCGCGCCAGGCCGCGAGCGCCTTGGCGCGAACCTCGGCGTCGGTCTCCTTGTGATAGGTGCGGCGCTCGGAATGGCCGACAATCACGGCGACCGCCCCGGCATCCTTGAGCATTTCCGCGCTGAGATCGCCGGTGAAGGCGCCTGCGGCTTCGGCGTGGCAGTCCTGCGCACCGATCGCGATCGGCGAGCCCTGTGCGCGCGCCGCGAACTGGGCGACCAGCGTCGACGGCGGACAGACCATCAGCTCCACCTTACCGGTGTAATCGGCGGCCGCGGCCATCACCTTGTCAAGCTCGGCGATCGAGCCTTTCAATCCGTTCATCTTCCAGTTTCCCGCCACCAGCGGGCGACGCGCTGCAGCCATTGTCATCCTCGGAGTTGAGTGGTGGTTGCGGGTCCAAACTCGTCAGCGAAAACGCGGGAGTGCACGCACCGCGGCCCCGAACGCGGCGGGCCGCTTATGGCACGCTTTTACCGGTGCGACAAATGCGGGAGCGACTGCATCCTTTGGCTCTGTTGCGGGGCTTCTCGGCGCTCCCTATGATACGGATGATATGTGGTGACTGACGCTCGCGGCGGCGGCCGCACAATCGTTGAGTCTCGCCCTTCTTTTCGATGGTGAAGCTCACGATCTGTCATGACGGCATGATGTCACGATTCAGGCGGCCGTCCCACGCCGCTTGAGCGCAACCTTTTCGGCGGAATCCCATGCTTCGAGGCATACGAACAGCGACCTCCAATTGGTTCGGCAAGATCGTCATGGGCGTTATCGTGGCGTTCCTTGTCGTGAGCTTCGCGATCTGGGGCATTGGCGACGTCTTTCAAGGGTCCGGCACGTCGACCGTTGCAGAGGTCGGCGAAACCGAGATCTCGGTCGATCAGTTCCGGCAATTGTACAATGATCGTCTCCAGCAGATTGCCCGCCAGGTCGGCCGGCCGATCACGCCCAGCCAGGCGCGTGCCGCCGGGATCGAAAACCAGATACTCGGCACGCTCATCAGCGAAGCCGTGCTCGACGAGCACGCCCGGCAACTCGGCCTTGGCATATCGCAGGCCGAGGTCGCCCGTCAGATCCGGCGGGAACCGGCATTTCACGGGCCGAACGGACAGTTCGACCAGCAGCGGTTTCTCTATCTGATCCGTCAGGCCGGATTTTCCGAGCAGCGCTTCCTTGCCGACCATCGCCGCAGCGCGCTGCGCCGGCAGCTCGCCTCGGTGATCGGCGGCGAGATCAAGCCGCCGCAGGCCGCAGCCGACATGGTGAACCGCTATCAGAACGAGCAGCGGACCATCGAATATGTCGCGCTCAATGCGAGCAATGCCGGGGAAATTCCGCCGCCGACCCCCGAGCAGCTCAAGAACTATTACGAGACGCACAAGGTTGCGTTCCGCGCCCCGGAATACCGCAAGCTCATGCTGCTCACGCTCTCGACCGAGAGCGTTGCGCCCACAATCGAGGTCAGTGCGGAGGATGCCAAGCGCGCCTATGAGGCACGCCAAGACCGCTACGTGACGCCAGAAAAGCGGCAGGTGCAGCAGATCGTCTACCCCAACCCCGAGGATGCCGCCAAAGCCCATCAGGCGCTCACCGCCGGCACCAGTTTCGAAGCGCTCGCGGCGAAACGCGACATCGCCGAGACGGACCTCGATATCGGCCTCGTGGCCAAGGAGGACATCCTCGACCCCGCGATCGCGGAGGCAGCCTTCGCGCTCAAGGAAGGCGAAGTCAGCGGTCCCGTCAACGGACGGTTCGGCACGGTGCTCGTGCGGGTGACGAAGATCGAGCCCGGCCACACGACGCCCTTCGCCGAGGTCGAGAAGGAGGTCAAGCAGGGCCTCGCGCGCGACCGGGCGAGAAACGTGGTCAGCGACCGGCGCGATCAGGTCGAAGACGAGCTTGCGGCCGGGTTGCGTGTCGAGGAGATCGGCAAGAAGCTCGATATTCCGGTCCGCATGATCGAGGCCGTGGATCGATCCGGGCGCGGCGCGGATGGCGAGCCCGTCCCGAACCTGCCGAAACCGGCCGAGCTCATCGCCGACGCCTTCGCGACCCAGGTCGGGGTCGAGAATGATCCCTTGCAGCTTTCGGATGGCGGTTTCGTCTGGTACGAGCTCGACGATATCATGCCCTCGCGCGAACGCTCCTTCGACGAGGTCAAGGACCGTGTCGAGGCGCGCTGGCGCGAGCAGGAAATTGCCAATCGCCTCGATGCAAAGGCGACCGAACTCGTCGACAAGCTCAAGGGCGGCGGATGGTTCGGCGAGCTGGCCGCCACCAGCGGGCTCAAGCTTGAGACCGCCATGGGCCTCACGCGGCGCGGCGCGGACAAGCTGCCGAGCCCGGTCATTGCCGCGGTGTTCCGCACCCCCAAGGACGGCGCCGCGAGCGCGGCGGGCACGACGCCGACGCAACGGTTCGTCTTTCGCGTGACCGGGATCACCGTGCCGACTTTCGATGCCCAATCGGAGCAGGCCAAGCAGCTCCTCGACACCCTGCGCAGTGCCTATTCCGAGGACATTGTCGGCCAATATGTTGCCCAGCTGGAGGCGGATATCGGCGTTTCGATCAACCAGGCCGCATTGAACCAGGCCATCGGGCGCAGCGCCGACCGTCTGCCGTGAAGCAATTGCTTCAGCTTGAATCGATTGCCCGCTTGTTCCGTTTGTTCGCCCATGATCGCATCGTCCGAAAGGTTGGCGGTTTTTTTGGGATCATGCTCCAACTATGAACCTCGTTCTGAGGAGCGGGCCGAAAGTCGGCAAATCGGGGAGGGATGAAGAGTATCCTGCGGGCGGACTCATGTTTCACCCTCCCCTGAAAGGGGAGGGTCGGATCGCGGCGCAGGCTTGCCTGCGAGCGATCCGGGGAGGGGTCGCAGGCCGCATCCGAGCATGATCCCGAAAATTTGCAGACTTTTCGGGAAAAATCATGCGAGAAAACAAGGACCGACCCCCTCCGGCGAGCTTCGCCCGCCGACCTCCCCCTTTCAGGGGGAGGTGATTCGAGGCAACTCATGCGCGCTTCGCTGCGCTCCTCACCATGAGGGCGGAAACGCGATTGCCTGGGGTTTAATCGATCGCGTTCCAAATCCTTCCGTTTAACCGCATGATCTTGTCCTAAAAGTCTGTCAACTCCTCGGGATCATGCTCTAAAGGCTCGTCGTTGAATGCAAATCGAACCGCAAGCGGCCGCGTTTGCCGATGCATATCAGCGCGGGGTCACCCAGGTCGTCGCGACGACGCTTGTCGGCGATCTTGAAACGACCGTGTCGGCCTTCATCAAGATCGCTGCCGGCAAACCGCTCAGCTTTCTGCTTGAGTCGGTCGAAGGCGGCGCGGTGCGCGGCCGCTACTCGATCATCGGGCTCGACCCCGATCTCGTGTTCCGGATCACCGGAACGACGGCTGAGATCAACCGCTCAGCGCTCGCAGAGCGCGATGCGTTCGTGACATGCGCCGAGCCGCCGCTTGCGGCGCTGCGCGCCCTGCTCGCCGAAAGCCGGATCGATCTGCCCCCTCACCTGCCGCCGATGGCGGCCGGCATGTTCGGCTATCTCGGCTATGACATGGTCCGCTTGATGGAGGAACTCGGCGCGCCCAATCCGGACCCGATCGGCATTCCCGATGCGATCCTGGTGCGCCCGACCATTGTCGTCGTGTTCGATGCGGTCACCGACACGATCACCGCGGTGACGCCGGTGCGGCCGGTTGAGGCCGTGTCGGCTAAAGCCGCCTATGCGCGCGCCGTCGAGCGGCTTACGGGAATCGTCGATGCCCTCGACCGACCGCTTGCCAAGGAGGCGGCCGACATTGCCGCCGATGGCCTACCGGTGGAGGCGGTCTCCAATACGACTCCCGCCGAGTATGAGCAGATGGTGCGCCGGGCCAAAGACTACATCGCCGCCGGCGATATCATCCAGGTCGTGCTGGCCCAGCGCTTCGAAGCGCCACTCGCGCTGCCGCCGTTCTCGCTCTATCGCGCATTGCGGCGGGTCAACCCTGCACCGTTCCTGTTCTTCCTCGATTACGGCAGCTTTGCCGTCGCCGGATCGAGCCCGGAAATCCTGGTGCGCGTGCGCGGCGATGAAGTGACGATCCGCCCCATCGCCGGGACGCGGCCGCGCGGCGCCACCCCGCATGAGGACAAGGCGCTTGAAGACGAGTTGCTCGCCGATCCCAAGGAACGGGCCGAGCATCTGATGCTGCTCGATCTCGGCCGCAACGATGTCGGACGGGTCGCCGCGATCGGCACGGTGAATGTCACCGACCAGTTCTTCATCGAGCGTTATAGCCAGGTGATGCATATCGTCTCCAATGTGGAGGGCCGGCTCGACCCGCGCCGCGATGCGCTCGATGCGCTCGCCGCCGGCTTTCCCGCCGGCACCGTGTCGGGTGCGCCCAAGGTGCGGGCGATGGAGATCATCGACGAGCTGGAGAAGGACAAACGCGGGATCTATGCCGGCTGTGTCGGCTATTTCTCGGCCGGCGGCGACATGGATAGCTGCATCGTCCTGCGCACCGCCCTCGTCAAGGACGGCAAGATGTATGTCCAGGCCGGCGCCGGCATCGTCGCCGACTCCAATCCCGCCGCCGAGCAGCAGGAATGCATCAACAAGGCCAAGGCCCTGTTCCGCGCCGCCGAAGAGGCGCACCGCTTCGCCAGCACGGCCAAGCGGGGGCAGTGAGCGGTGAGCCTGATCCACAATGAACGGACGAAACTGCTGGCTACCGCACTCAACAACACCGCCGTCGCAACAATCGCGACCGCAATCATCGCTCCAATTGCCGCGTTTCTCTACGGATCGGGCGCGGCTATAAGCGGCTGGTGGCCGTTGATAAGCCTAGTTTGGTTTTTGGTCGGAATAGGCTTACATATGGCAGGTCAGTTTGTTCTCGCGAGGCTGAGAGAATGACCGGCTTTCAGATTTATCTTCTCGTCGCGCCGTTGGTCCTGCTGGCGGTCGGATGGGCGGCCGCCCTTTGGTGGGTCAAGATGAGCGGTCGCGAGCACGATCGAGCGCACTGAACCGAGCATTTTCCAGCGGGGGAAGGCACTATTGGGCCGCCGCGCGCCCTCCGGCTGACAGAGGCCGCCGAATCCGACATCGTCGAGATCTGGATCACCATCGCGCCGGCCTATCCGCATTCCGTTCGTTCCCGCGCAAGCGGGAATCCAGTTCTTCACCGGGTCCCCGGTTGGCGGGGAGGCGAACGGCATATCGGCCGCGCTTGACCGCTGACGGGCCCCGATCTATCGGTGCGGCATGATCGTGATGATCGACAATTACGACAGCTTCACCTTCAACCTCGTCCATTATCTCGGCGGGCTCGGCGCCGAGGTCGCCGTGCATCGCAACAACAAGATTACAGCCGAAGCGGTGGTCGCGGCCGACCCCGAGGCGATCGTGCTCTCGCCCGGACCCGGCACGCCGGACGATGCCGGCATCTGCCTCGACCTGATCGCCAAGGCTTCGGCGACCATTCCGATCCTCGGCGTGTGCCTCGGTCATCAGGCCGTCGGCCAGGCTTTCGGCGGCGACATCATCCGCGCCCCGGTGCCCGTGCACGGCAAGGTCTCCGAGATGAGGCACCAGGGTAAGGGCGTCTTCCACGGCATCAATGCTACGTTCCAGGCGACCCGCTACCACTCCCTGGTGGTCGATCGGGCGACCCTGCCCAATACGCTCGCTGTGACCGCGGAGACCGCCGACCGGCTGATCATGGGGCTCGAACACAAGACGCTGCCGGTTTACGGCGTCCAGTTCCATCCCGAGAGCATCGCGTCCGAGCACGGCCATCTGATGCTGAAGAACTTCCTCGATCTCGCGCAAGAGTGGAATGCCGCAACCGGACGGCACGGCGGCCAGACGGCAGACCGTAAGCGCACAACGCTTCAGGGGGCGGCATGGCCGAACTGAAGACGCTCATCGCCCAGGTCGCAGCCGGCGCCGAGCTCAGCCGCGAAGAGGCGGCGGAAGCATTCGGACGCATGATGTCGGGCGAGGCGACGCCCTCGCAAATGGGCGGCCTGCTGATGGCGTTGCGGGTGCGCGGCGAGACGGTCGACGAGATTACCGGTGCGGTCACGGCGATGCGCGCAAAGATGCTTCGCGTCGAAGCGCCGCCGCAGGCGATCGACGTGGTCGGCACCGGGGGCGATGCAACCGGCTCATTCAATATCTCGACCTGCGCCGCATTCATCGTCGCCGGCACCGGCGTCCCGGTCGCCAAGCACGGCAATCGCGCGCTGTCGTCGAAGTCGGGCGCGGCCGACGTTCTGACCGCCCTCGGGGTCAAGATCGATCTTCCGCCCGAGCGGATTACCGCCTGCATTAACGGGGCCAATATCGGCTTCATGTTCGCCCCGGCGCATCATCCGGCGATGAAACATGTCGGGCCGACCCGCGTCGAGCTCGGCACGCGAACGATCTTCAACCTGCTCGGGCCGCTGTCGAACCCGGCCGGGGTCAATCGCCAGATGGTCGGCGTCTTCTCCAAGCAATGGGTCGAGCCGCTCGCGCATGTCTTGAAGAATCTCGGCTCGGAGCGCGCGATCGTCGTACACGGCTCGGACGGTCTCGACGAGATCACGACCTCGGGCCCGACCGCGGTCGCCTCGCTCGAAAACGGCACCGTGCGCACCTTCGAGATCACGCCCGAAGAGATCGGGGTCGAACGGGTCGCGCCGCAGGCCTTGCGTGGCGGCGATGCGGCCACGAACGCCGCGGCGCTGCGGGCGGCGTTGGAAGGCAAGAAGGGGCCGCTGCGCGACGTTGCTATCCTGAACGCCGCGGCAGCGCTTCTCGTCGCTCACAAAGCGACCGACCTCAAATCCGCGGCAATGCTTGCCCGCCAAACCATCGATTCCGGCGAAGCCGAAGCAAGTCTCGACCGCCTGGTCGCCGTCTCCAACGACTAAGTGAGCGATGGCCGACATCCTCGCCAAAATCGAATCGTACAAGCGCGCCGAGATTGCGGCGGCCAAGCGCGCCCATCCCTTGCGCGCGATCGAGGCGATCGCGAAATCCGCTCCGCCGCCGCGCGGATTCTTCAGCGCGATCGAGCGCCGTCTCGCGCGCGGCCGCTACGCGCTCATCGCCGAGATCAAGAAGGCGAGCCCGTCGAAAGGCCTGATCCGGGCCGATTTCGACCCGCCCGCGCTTGCGCGCGCCTACGAGACGGGTGGCGCAACCTGCCTTTCCGTGCTTACCGATGCGCCGTCCTTCCAGGGCAGCCCCGGCTACCTTGCGGCGGCGCGCGCGGCGACCGCGCTGCCGGCGCTGCGCAAGGATTTTCTCTACGATCCCTATCAGGTGGTCGAGGCGCGCTCTTTCGGGGCCGACTGCATCCTGATCATCATGGCGGCGGTCGACGATGCAACCGCGCACGAGCTTGAACGGACCGCGCTCGACTATGGGATGGACGTGCTGGTCGAAGTGCATGACAAAGCCGAGCTCGAACGGGCGCTGCGCCTGACCTCCCGTCTCATCGGCATCAACAACCGCAATCTCAAGACATTCGAGACCAGCTTGGAGGTGAGCGAGCGGCTTGCCCCGCTCGTCCCGTCGGATCGCGTGATCGTCGGCGAGAGCGGCATCTTCACGCCCGCCGATCTTGCGCGGCTTGCCAGGATCGGCATCTCTGCGTTCCTCGTCGGCGAAAGCCTGATGCGGCAGGACGATGTTGCAGCGGCGACAAGAGCCCTGCTGGCGCGGGAGATGAATCGCGCTGCCCCAGCCATCAAATGATACCGTTTCCATCGGATCGGTTGGGTGGCAAACTGTGCTATGGCCGAGGCTCCTGCTCCCTCCCCCGCTTGCGCAGAGGGAGGTGAACGGCATTCGCGTATCCGGAGGCACGACTGAATTGAGTTCGAGACGATCATCCGGAAAGCGCATGACATGGCCGCGCGCGCAAGACTGACGCATCTCGGACGTCGCGGCGAAGCGCGGATGGTCGATGTGTCGGACAAGGCGGTGACGGAACGCGTCGCGGTCGCCGAGGGGCGCGTCACGATGAAGCCGGCGACGCTCGACCTCGTGCTGCGCGGCGATGCCAAGAAAGGCGACGTGCTTGGCGCGGCCCGCATTGCCGGCGTCATGGCGGCAAAGAAGACGGCAGAGCTGATCCCGCTGTGCCATCCGCTTGCGATCACCAAGGTCGAGGTCGAGATCACGCCGGAGCACGATCGGTCCGGCCTCGATGTGCGCGCGACGGTCAAGCTCGCCGGCAAGACAGGTGTCGAGATGGAGGCGCTGACCGCGGTCGCGGTCGCGTGTTTGACCATCTACGACATGGTCAAGGCGGTCGAGCGCGGGATGCGGATCGAGGGCATCCGCCTCATTGAGAAACGCGGCGGCAAATCAGGCCGTTTCCTTGCGTCGAAAGCGCCCCGAGCATGATCCCGAAAAGTTGGCAGACTTTTCGGACACAGTCCGGCGAGAAGACAAAGAGAAGGAGAGCGCGAGTGATTCAGCTTGAAGCGATCGCGCTCTAGCCATGGCTCCGCTGTCGGTCGCCGAAGCGCTCGCCCGCGTGCTCGAAGGTGCCGCGCCATTGCCCGCAGAGCAGGCGCCGCTCGCCGAGGCGCATCGGCGCGTCTTGACGGAGGATCTTCACGCGCTGCGCACGCAGCCCCCCGCCGATCTTTCGGCGATGGACGGCTATGCCGTGCGCGCCGAAGATGTCGCGCAGGTGCCCGCGCGTCTGACGGTGATCGGCGAAGTGCCGGCCGGCCGGCCGTTCGATCGCGTTGTCGGTCCCGGCGAAGCGGCACGTATCTTCACCGGCGGCGTGATCCCGCAGGGCGCCGATACGATCGTGATCCAGGAGGTCACAACCCGCGAAGGCGATACCGTGACGGTCGCGCAAGGCGCCGCCAAGGGCCGCTTTGTGCGCCCGCACGGCATGGACTTCAAGGCCGGCGCGCCGCTGCTCGAGCGCGGCCGCCGCCTCGCCGTGCGCGACCTCGCGCTTGCCGCCGCGATGAACCATGCGGTCGTGCCGGTGCATCGGCGTCCCCGCCTTTCCGTGCTTGCGACCGGCGACGAGCTGGTGCCGCCCGGCACGCCGCCGGCGCCCGGCCAGATCGTCCATTCCAACAACGTCGCGCTGATGGCGATTGGGCGGGGCGAGGAGGCGGAGGCCTTCGATCTCGGCATTGCGCCCGACCGGCTCGATGCGACCGTCGCGGCGGTACGCCGCGCCAAGGCGCTTGAGAGCGACGTGCTGGTGACGACAGGCGGCGCTTCGGTCGGCGAATACGACCTCGTGCGGCGCGCGCTCGCCGAAGAGGGCATGACGCTGTCCTTCTGGACGATCGCCATGCGGCCCGGCCGGCCGATGATGCACGGCCGCCTCGGCGCGATGCATGTTCTGGGCCTGCCGGGAAATCCCGTGTCATCTTACGTTTGTACGTTTCTGTTCGTCGTCCCCTTGTTGCGGCGGCTGGCGGGCCGCAGCGACATCGCGCTTGCGACCGAACAGGCCCGGCTCGGCCGCGACCTGCCGGCCAATGACGAGCGAGAGGAGTATATGCGCTCGACCCTGTCGCAGGACCCGGACGGCCAGTTGGTTGCGACCCCCTTCCCTAGCCAGGACAGCTCGCTCCTGTCGCCGCTCGCCCGGGCCGACTGCCTGCTGATTCGGCCGCCGCATGCCGCCGCCGCCGAGGCCGGCAGCCCCTGCACGATCGTGCCCATCGTTTATTAGGGTTAGGTATCACTGTACGCCTCGTTTCGACTTCTTCACCTCAAATTAAGGGGTTGCGGAACACATATCGAACATATAGGGTATGTTCACCCTTTGTTTTGAACGGCCAGATGGCGTCGGATACCGGCGAGGGGAAAGTCGAACGATGTTGACACGCAAGCAATTCGAGCTCTTGCGCTTCGTCCATGAGCGCTTGAAGGAAACCGGGGTTCCGCCAAGCTTCGACGAGATGAAGGATGCGCTCGATCTACGCTCCAAGTCCGGCATTCACCGCCTGATCACAGCGCTCGAAGAGCGCGGGTTCATCCGCCGCCTGCCGAATCGCGCGCGCGCGATCGAGGTGATCAAGCTGCCCGACTCGGTCGGCCACGGGATGGTCGCCGGCCGCGCGCGTGGCTTCACGCCGAGCGTGATCGAAGGCAATCTCGGCCGGGTGCGGCCCGCAACGCCCGACGATGACAGTGCGCATCCGGTGCCCGTGCCGCTCATGGGCCGGATCGCCGCCGGCACGCCGATCGACGCCATTCAGAACAAGAGCGCGGTCATCAATATGCCGCCCGAGCTGCTCAGCGGCGGCGAGCATTTCGCGCTCGAGGTGCGCGGCGATTCGATGATCGAGGCCGGCATTCTCGACGGCGACATTGCTTTGATCCGCCGCTCCGAGAACGCCAATACCGGCGACATCGTGGTGGCGCTGATCGACGACGAGGAGGCAACGCTCAAGCGCTTCCGCCGGCGCGGCGCCTCCATCGCGCTCGAGCCGGCCAACACCTCCCACGAGGTGCGCATCCTGCCGCCCAATCGCGTGCGTATCCAGGGCAAGCTCGTCGGCCTGATGCGGCGGTATTGAGCCAGAGCATATCCGAAGAGCTGACAGACTTGTCTCGCCCTCATGGAGAGGAGCGCGGCGAGGCTGCGCGTCTCGAATCATGCCTGACATGCATACCCGCGTCCTATGCGCGGTTACCTCGCTTCGCCTCCCCTTAGAGCAGCGCGATGGCTTCAGGTTGAATCGATCGCGCTCTCATTGTCTTTTTGTTTTGTCGCACGATTGTTCGAAAAGTCTGCCGATCCGGATCGTGCTTGGGCGGACGAATGTTACGAAATCCCGCCACAACTCATCCTCCCCCGCTACGCGGGTAGGGCTATCGCATATGAGCAAAGAGTTCGAAGAAGAACTCTTTTCTCCATTTTGCGGCGCGCATTTTACTGCTGATACCTTTGTGGGATGGATGCA
>JANQIP010000056.1 GCA_028282095.1 Xanthobacteraceae bacterium
ATCTTGTCCGAGCAGCGTAGCAGCGTAGGGTGGGCAAAGGCGCGCCAACAGCGCGCCGTGCCCACGCGGTCAAGGCCGCCGAACACTAATTGGTGGGCACGCTTCGCATGCCCACCCTACAGGTCTTTTCGTGCTGCCAGTTTTTCGGGATCATGCTTCTCTTTGTCTTGTCGCATGTTTTTTTTCCGAGTGACTTGCAGCTCTTCGGCGTCTCACTCTCGCATGTCGATGGGAACCGAGGCCGGCCCGCTCGCTGGCGCGAGGATGAGCGGGACGGCTTGGACGACGGTCGGGCTGCCGGGACACGTCGATCGCTTTCATTGCCGATTCATCCCCGGCTTAAATCCCCGTTCAGAATCCTCTCCCATGATGCCGCTGTCCGGCCGCACATTTCGGTCCGGCATTTGACGGAAGGGGTCAGGCGGGAATCGGCGAAGCAGGCCGGGGGGAGAGCAAGATGGGACGGTACGAGGGGATCGCCGTGGAAACGGCAACACTCGGCGCAGCCGGCGAGGGGCCGGACACGTTTTTCAAGCTTGGGATGATGTACGCGACCGGGAGCAGCGTTCCCGCCGATTACATCACCGCGCACAAATGGTTCAATCTCGCGGCGATGCGCGGGTCGCGGGATGCGATCCGGCTGCGGCGCGAGATCGCCGAGATGATGTCCGAATCCGAGATTGCAACCGCCCAGCGGGCGGCGCGCGACTGGCTTGGGCGCTAGTGTTTCCTTCTCTGACGGTCCGACCCCGGACCGTCAGCCCGGAACACCAGCCAATCCGATGCTCTGTGATGCGCCATCAACACAATGAGACGGGCTCAGGCGTTGGTGCCGCATCACTAGAGCGCGATTCATAAATCGAATCAGTCGCGCTCTGCTTCTGTTTGTTTTGTCGCATGATCTTGTCCGAAAAGTCTGCCAACTTTTCGGGATCATGCTCTAACGAGTCGGCACCAAGCTTGCCGAAGGCGCTACGCTTGCAAAAGGCGCTGCGCCTCGGCATATCGAGGCGACGGAGCTGTGGCCGAGTGGCTGAAGGCGGCGGTTTGCTAAACCGTTATACGCTCTAAAGGCGTATCGAGGGTTCGAATCCCTCCGGCTCCGCCAGCGCGACGATGGCGACGGGCGGGTGCAGCCGCGTTGTAACGAGGGCCTCTGCCGGCAACCGAGCCTGTTACCAGCAGACATTACGTTGCGGCATGTGCCCGGCCGAACTATGTCACGGCATGCTAAAAGCGTGCAAACTTCTTGTTTACAACTTTTAATAGAGAATCGCGAGGGTCAATATTTGGGAGTTTCTTTTGAGTCGGCAGGGGCTGCCATGGCCGATTCGAAGACCGCAAAACCGTCCAAGCATGGCGGTAGTCCGCTAGTGATGCGGCATCAACGCTTGAGCCCGTCTCATTGATTGGTGCCGCATCACAAAGCATCGAATTCGCTAGTGTTCCTTACCTGACGGTCCGGGGTCGGACCGTCATTGTCGGAACACTAGTTTGCCTCGCACGGGTGGTCGTCAGCTACTCTTGATTTAACTAAGGAAAATGAAGAGCCGACCAACAGCACCCCTTCCGATTCCCTTAGGCAAAACCGACCGAGAAGCGACAGGTGACCTACCTTAGGTCGAAAGTTATGCATTGCAGCGCCCGCAGGCGGCGACTCAAGTGTCCGAGCTGGGAGGGGCGGCCTTCGCGTAAGCCGCGACACACTCACGGTCGTTTCACAGAGGTTTGAGTTGAGCTACGCAGAGGAAGGATATGATCTAAAATGATTATTTCTTCTAGAAACGGTCAAATTTTGCTACTCCGCGTTCGTGCTGTTTGAGCAACACACAGCGAGATTCAGGGGCTTAGCCCGGTCTGACGGGCGCTTCTTTGTTGCCTGAGCGGGCCTGTCAGCTAATCTTACCTTGCGACTAAGGGGGGCATCCCGGGTCGCCCCGTCTAGAGTTCCAACCGGATCGGGCAAGGGCAAGTTTCCGGAGGGACGCTGGGTGGATCTGGGAATAAGGGGACCTTCCAGGGTGCGGTGCACCCGGCGGAGACGGAACCCTCCCACGGCACACGAATGGAGGTTTCAATGAAGATGGTCAAAAGCCTTCTCCTCGGCTCCGCGGCAGGTCTTATTGCGGTGGCAGGAGCGCAGGCGGCTGATCTTCCCGTTAAGGCCGCTCCGGTCGAATACGTGAAGATCTGCAGTCTCTATGGGGCTGGGTACTACTACGTCCCCGGCACCGACATCTGCATCAAGATCGGCGGCTTTGTGCGCGCCCAGTACTATGCCGGCAACAATAACCCGAGCGATACCCCGTTGTATGCGGGCGTGACGGACAACCAGAATACCCGGTTGTGGACAAGTGGCGACGACTTCATGCTGCGCGGCCGCGCTGCCATCACGGTGGATACGCGCTCGCCGACCGAATGGGGTACGGTCCGCACCTATCTGCTCTTCGGCTTCACCACTCAGACGCCGACCAACATCGTGAATTCGCTCGGCGGCGGGACCAGCCTGTACTCACGGCGCGCGTTCATCCAGTGGGCCGGGTTCACCTTCGGTCGGGCGCAGTCGTTCTTCGACATCTTCCCGCAAGGCTCTTTGACGTATTGGGGCGTGCCCACGCATGACAGCGGTGACCAGGGCACCTTGCTTGCCGCTTATACAGCCCAGTGGGGCAACGGCATCTCCACGACACTCTCCGTCGAGGAGCAGCGCAAGCACGCCGTCGTGAACGTCGATGCCATCAGCACCGACGACAATAGCATCGGTGGCGTTACCATCGAGAACATCAATAACGATGCCGTCCAGCAGCGTTTCCCGGATGTGGTCGCCAATTTCCGCATCGACCAGGCCTGGGGCTCGTTCCAGGTGGCAGGTGCTCTGCATGATGCGAGTGCCGCCTACTATGGCGATGACTGCCCCGCGGTAGGCAACTCGATTACTGGTGCCATGGACTGCGGTCATCCGGGCGATAAGTGGGGTTGGGCGGCCAGCGTCGGCGCGACCATCAAGCTGCCCTTCATCGCCCCCGGCGATCGCTTTGCCTTCCAGGTGAATTTCTCGGAAGGTGCCTACCGCTATGTTGCGAACAACCCGGGCGTGGGCGACAATCCGGTCTGGTTCGATGGTTCGCGCTCTCTCGGTGTCGGCTGGGGATCGGATGCGGTTCTGAGCGACCGCAATCCTGCTACGGGTACAGGCGGTACGCTCGAGCTGACCGAGGCCTGGGGCTTCGTCGCGGCGTATGAGCACAAGTGGACGCCTTTCCTGAAGACCTCCTGGTACGGCGGTGCATACGAGGTCGACTACAACGCCAATGCGACGAATTATCTCTGCCAGCAGTTCGCATTGGCGAACACGGCGGGTGGTCCATTTGACCAGGACAGCGGGCGGTGCGATCCGAACTTCGGTGTGTGGTTCGTCGGTTCGAGGACCCAGTGGAACATCCGGCCCGACTTCTACATGGGCGTTGATGTCATCTACCAGAACCTCAAGACGGCTCACGACGGAGCGTTCGCTGAGTTCAAGCCTGACTCCGGCAATGCGCGGCCGGAAGGCGTGTACAAGTTCGAGGATCAGGACGCACTGGCGGTGACCTTCCGCGTGCAGCGCTCCTTCGTTCCTTGATCGGGTAAACGCTCTAGCGGCCTAAAGCCTTCAACGAATAGCCCCCGGCGGTCTCCGCCGGGGGCTTTTTCGTGTGGGTTCCGAGCAATGTCTGAGCGAGCCTGTGATACGCTTTCCGAGTGATTGCTTCGGACTTAAGTCCTATCACCTCCCCCTGAAAGGGGGAGGT
>JANQIP010000070.1 GCA_028282095.1 Xanthobacteraceae bacterium
TTGGCAGATCGAAAAGAACTGTAGGGTGGGCATGCGAAGCATGCCCACCAATTAGTTTTCGGCGGCCTTGGCCGCGTGGGCACGGCGCGCTCTTGGCACGCCTTTGCCCACCCTACGCTGCTGTTCGGACAAGATCATGCGACAAAATGGAGAAGCGCATGATCCCGAAAAGTTGCAGACTTTTCGGACAAGATCACGCACTGGCTCACCGGCCCGCGGAGTGTTACCTCTCCCCGCTTGCGGGGAGAGGTCGACGCGCGAAGCGCGACGGGTGAGGGGCCGGCGCCGCTGTCAAGGCGCCTGAGATCGGTTTCAAGCACACCAGTCGCGTTTGTCAAACCATCGTTGTTCCGAAAGCGCGGAACGCGGTAGCCCCGGGATCGCGCGATCGGTCTCTGCCCCGGCCGTGTTTGCCCCTCACCCGGATTGCCGAAGCTGACGCTTCGACAATCCGACCTCTCCCCGCAAGCGGGGAGAGGTCATTCAGCGCCGCAGGCAAGCTTGCGCAGCCTGCGTAAACTCGGCTGCGTGCTCGCCAGGAGGGGGTCCACAGGACGGCCTCTGTCGCGGATAAAGTAGCCCCCTCCCCAACCCTCCCCCAGCCCAAGTCGGGTGTTCCCGACTTGGGCCACTCGAAAACGAAGCCGAACACGGGAACACCCGCGTTCGGCGCGGGGGAGGGAGCAAGAGCCCCAAGCCACCGCAAATCCGTTAAGCCACAAGCCGCGGCATAGTTGGTCTCCGAACTAATCGGCCGGAAATAGTATCATCCGCGATCAACGCCGCGCATTCTGTCGATAGCTGCGAGCACGCGCTCTGGCGTTGCCGGCGCGTCCAAGTCGGCGACGCGCCCCGCCGGGCCAACGGCGGCGATTGCATCGCGGATCGCCAGCCACACCGCGATGGCGAGCATCAGCGGCGGTTCGCCGACTCCCTTCGAGCGAAACACTGTCTCCTCCCGGTTCGGCGCTTCGTCGAGTGTGCGGACGCGGAACACGGGCGGCGCGTCCCGGCTGCCGGGAATCTTGTAGGTCGAGGGACCGTGCGTGCGCAGGTGTCCGCTGTCGTCCCACCATAATTCCTCGCTGGTCAGCCAGCCCATGCCCTGCACGAATCCGCCTTCGATCTGGCCAAGGTCGATCGCCGGGTTGAGCGAGCGCCCGCAATCCTGGACCAACTCGGCACGCAGCACCCGACTTTCGCCGGTCAGCGTGTCGATGGCGACTTCGACGGCGGCCGCACCATAGGTGAAATAGTAAAATGGGCGCCCGCTCGCCGTCGCATGGTCCCAGTGAATTTTGGGCGTGCGGTAGAAACCAGCAGCGGACAGCGAGACCCGGCGATCCCAGGCAAGCGCCGTCAGCTCGGCAAAGCTGATGCTGCGGTTGCCGGCATAGACGCGGTTGGCATTGAAGACGATCTCCTTAGCCGGCACATCGAAATGAGCGGCTGCCAGCTCGATCAGTCGTGATTTGATCTGCTCGGCGGCCGCGAGGGCCGCCATGCCGTTGAGGTCGGAGCCCGCAGACGCCGCGGTCGGCGAGGTGTTGGGCACCTTTGCGGTACTGGTCGCCGACAGGCGGATGCAGTCGATATCGATCTGAAACACCTCGGCGACGACCTGCGCCACCTTGATGAACAGGCCCTGCCCCATCTCGGTGCCGCCATGGTTCAGCAGCACGCTGCCGTCGGTATAGACATTGATCAAAGCTCCCGCCTGGTTGAGCGCCGGCCGGTTGAACGAGATGCCGAATTTGACCGGCATCGTCGCCAGCCCCTTTTTCAGCACCGGGCTCCGCGCATTGAAAGCATCAATGTCGGCGCGCCACGCTTTCAGATCGACGGCGCGATCGAGTTCATCGACCACTTTGGTGATGATGTTGTCCTCGACCACCATTCGGTATGGCGTGACATTGTTGTGGTCGCGGCCATAGAAATTGCGTGCGCGCACGGACTCGACCGGCAGCTTCAGCGTCCGCGCGATCGCATCGATCACCGCTTCGATGGCGAGCATGCCCTGCGGCCCGCCATAGCCGCGGAAGGCTGTGTTGGAGACGGTATTGGTACGGCAGGCAAGGCCGGTGAGCCGCACATTCGGCAGCCAATAGCAGTTGTCGGCGTGACAGAGCGCGCGGGTTACGACCGCCGGCGTATGGTCAGCAACATTGCCGCCGTTAGCGGCGAGCGTCATGTCGAGCGCGAGAATGCGTCCCTCCGCGTCGAACCCGACATCGTAGCGAATGATAAAGGGGTGACGCTTGCCGGTCGCGCGCATGTCATCGTCACGCGGCAGTCGCAGTTTCACCGGCCGGCGCGTTTTCCACGCGAGCACTGCGGCAATGCCGGCGATCAGCGTCGCCTGGCTTTCCTTGCCGCCGAAGGCACCGCCCATGCGGCGCACCTCGACGATCACGGCGGCCATCGGCAGCCCAAGCAGGTGCGCGACGCCGCGTTGCACCTCGTTTGGGTGTTGCGTTGACGACAGCACATGCATGTCGCCGTTTTCGCCTAGTGTTGCGAGCGCGATCTGCCCTTCGAGATAGAAGTGATCCTGGCCGCCGCAGCGGACTTCGCCACCGAGCCGATGAGCGGCCTGGGAAAAGCCGCTGGCAAGCTCCCCCCGCGCTATCGTCTGCGGCGGTACGAGATAGTCTTCCCGCTGCATGGCCTGTTCGATCGTCAGCACTGCCGGCAGCAGCTCGTAAGTGATGTCGACGAGCTTCGCAGCCGCGCGGGCCTGATCGAGCGTATCGGCCGCAATGGCGACGACTGGCTGGCCGTCACAAGTGACAAGATCAGCAGGCAGCAGCGGCTCGTCGCTGCGGATCGGCGCGATGTCGTTTCGACCGGGAATGTCTCCGGCGGCAATCGCAGCAACGACCCCCGGCGCAGCGAGCGCGCGGCACACGTCAATCGCGGCGATACGTGCATGCGCATGCGGGCTCAGCACCAGCGCCGCGTCCAGCGTGCCGGGTACGGTCGGATGCTCGTCGACGAAGTGCGCAGCTCCGGTCACATGCGTGTGCGCGCTATCATGCGCGACCGGCGTGTGCACGCCTCCCCTAATCCGGGTGAGCGGCGCCGTCATAGTGCCTCCAACCGCAGTGGCACGCCGGCGGCGCCGCCGTCGCGTATCTCCCACAGGAATCGGCGGATGAGGCCGGCGGCGGCGCGCAAACGATAGTCGGCGCCGCCGCGGTGATCTGAAAGTGGACGGAAATCCTGCGCGAGCAGCGCATCGAGATCGGCAAGCTCATCAGTGCGCCAATCGCGGCCGCGCATCGCACATTCGGTCGCATGTGCGCGCAGCACTGTCGGACCCATACCGCCGAGCACGATGGTGATCGTTCGTACACGGTCGCCATCGCAATCCAGTCGCAACGCGGCGACCACGGTCGAAATATCCTGATCGAAGCGTTTTGCCAGCTTGTAGGTGGCGAAGTGTGTCGGCGCCACCGAAATGGGAACGCTGATGCGCTCGATGATTTCGTCGTCGCCCAGCGCGGTGGCGCGGTAGCCGGTGATGAAGTCGGAGACGGCAAGTGTGCGCGCACGCGCCGGCGAGCGTAGCTGCACCGTGGCGTCGAGCGCGACCAGACATGGCAGAGTGTCGCCGATCGGAGAGGCGGTCGCGAGATTACCGGCAAGCGTGCCGAGATTGCGAATCTGGCGGGAGCCGATGCGACGCACCAGCGCGGCGAATGCAGGGATGTGCTGATCAAGGAGCGGCAACAGATCCGTGTAGGTCACCGCTGCGCCAACCTCGATCGCGCCATCGCGCACAACGACGCTGTGCAGTTCCTCGACCGCCGCAGTGGAAATCACGATCGGCCAGCATTCACGGTCTTTGCTCACGCGCAGCCCGAGATCGGTACCGCCGGCGAGCAGCACCGCATCAGGATGCGCCGCCCGTAGCGCCAGCAGCGCATCGAGCGTGCGGGGCGCGAAAAACCGCTGTGCCCCAGTCTCATATACTGGCTTGCATGCTGAGGCCGTGCCTCCCTCCGCGGAGTCGGACGGCAATGCCGGCAGCATCGTCGCGGTTGCGGCATCAGCGGATGCCGCCGCCCGGCACGCATCGACGATCGCGCGATAGCCGGTGCAGCGGCACAGGTTGCCGGCGAGCGCCTCGTGAATGTCGGCCACCTCGATCGACGCGCCGTCCTGCTGCAAGGCGACCATCGACATCACGAAGCCCGGTGTGCAGAAGCCGCATTGCGTCGCGTGGGCATCGATCAGCGCCTGCTGCACCGGATGCAGCGCGCTTTGCTGTGCCACCCCTTCGACGGTGAGCACGGCGCAGCCGTCGAGCTGCGGCACCAGCATCAAGCAGGAATTCACCGCGCGCCAACGGCCGCCGTCGCGCGAACTGCTGATCAGAATTGTGCAAGCGCCGCAATCGCCTTCGGCGCAGCCTTCCTTGGTACCCGTCAGGCGCGCACTTCCGCGCAGCCAGTCCAGCACCGTCGTGGTCGGCGCCGCCGAATCGACGACGCGCAGCAAGCCATTGAGTGAGACGCGCACCGCCGGCATGACCTCGGCTCACGCCGCGGCGCTCATCGAGGAGCGGAAGGCCCAGCGCGTGAAATGCGATTCGACGGCAGCAAAGACCGCGTACATGGCGATGCCCTCCACCGCGAGCAGCAGCAGGCCAGCAAATACCAGCGGCATCTGGAAGTTTGATCCCGCCTGCACCATCACGAAGCCGAGCCCGGCATTCGAGGCGATCGTTTCTGACACCACCGTGCCGACAAAGGCAAGCGTGATCGCAACCTTCAGCGAGCCGAACAGGTAAGGCTGGGTGCGCGGAATGCCGACCTTCAACATGATGTCGAGCTTGCGCGCGCCAAGTGCGCGCAGCACATCTTCCAGCTCCGGCTCCATGGTGGCAAGGCCGGTGGCGACATTCACCACGATGGGGAAGAACGAGATCAGGAACGCGGTGAGAATGGCCGGGATCTCGCCGATGCCGAACCACACGACGAGGATCGGCACGATGGCAACCTTCGGAATCGAGTTGAAACCGATCATCACGGGATAGATGCCGCGATAAATCGTGCGCGACCAGCCGACCATCAACCCAAGAACGATGCCGAACACCACCGCGAGGGTGAAGCCAGCCATCGTCGTCCACAGCGTCACGAAGGAATGACGCATCAACGGCCAGCGATATTGGTACATCGCCGCAAACGCTTCCGACGGCGCCGGCAGCACGAACGGGTCGATCTTGAAGATGCGGCAGGCCGCCTCCCAGATGACGAAGAGCGCGATGGTGAACAGCCACGGGGCGAGCCGCTCGAGCGTGCTGTTTGTCATGCCTTGCGCACCTCCGCGATCTTGATACGCAGCTCGTGCACGATGTTCTGGAACGCCGGCTCAAAGCAGATGTCGAGTTCACGCGGGCGTGGCAGATCGATCACGCGGGTCAAGACGATGCGGCCAGGGCGCGCGCTCATCATGTGGATCTTGTCTGCGAGAAACACCGCTTCGCGCAGATCATGGGTGACGAGGATGACGGTGAAACGGTTCTCCTGCCATAGATCGCGCAACACGCACCACAGCTCCTCGCGCGTGAAGGCGTCGAGCGCGGCGAACGGCTCATCGAGCATCAAGAGCGCCGGCTGATGGATGAGTGCGCGGCACAGGGACACGCGCTGCTGCATGCCGCCCGATAGCTCCCAGGGATAACGGTCGGCGAAGCCATGCAGCCCGACCGTATTCAACAGCGTTTCGGCCCGCTCGCGATATTTCGCCTTCTCGGAGCGGAAGCGTCGGCGATGCGGCTCGACAATCTCAAGCGGCAGCAGCACGTTCTCGACCACCGTGCGCCACGGCAGCAGGTTAGGGTTCTGAAAGGCCATGCCGGCGATCTTCACCGGGCCGACGACCGGATCGCCGAACACCGAGATATGCCCGGCATCGGGCGGAACGAGCCCGGTGACCAGCTTCATCAGCGAAGACTTACCGCAGCCGGAGGGGCCGACCACCGCGGCAAAATCACCCTGCGGCACGGCGAGCGTCGTGTCCTGCAGCGCGAGAACGCCGCCTGACGCCCCCTTGTAGGTCAGGGTGACGCGATTGATATCGACGAGACTCATAGCCGCGAACTTGTTCCCGCGCGAGCGCGCGGGAAACACCGGAGAAAGCTCAGGAGAGCCGACGGAAATGGGATGGCTTTGTCCCGTCCACCCCGGACGTCCGGAGCTTGCGGCAACTCAGAGCTTTCGCTCGGATGCCGGCGGCAGATAATCGCTTGTGAAGATATCTTCCGCCTTCGGCTTGTTCGTGAAGTCGTAGGTGAAGCCGATCTGGTCGATCGACTTGGCAAGCCGCGCCATGTCGACGCCGCCAAAGCCGTTCGCCTTCACGTAAGGCGTCACGAAGTTGTCGCGGATCGCCATTTTGAGACGTGCGAGCTCGATCTTCTCGTCGCCAATATCGTTGCGCTTCATCACCGATTTGATCGCGCTGTCGGGATCCTTGATGGTGGCGAGCACACCCTTGATGGTCGCGCGCACGAACCCCTCGACCACCTTGGGATTTTTCTTGGCGAAGTCCGGATTGACCATGATGGCGTTGCCGTAGAGCGCGAGCCCGTGATCAGCCATCAGCATCGTCTTGATGTCCTCAGGCTTCAGACCCTTCTGCAGCAGGTTGAAATGCATGGAGAACGAGTAGCCGGTAATGGCATCGACCTTGCCGTCCGCCAGCATCGGCTCGCGCACCGGGAAGCCGATATTCTCGATCTTCACCTTGCTGGCATCGACGTTGTTCTCCTTGACGAAGGCCTTCCATTGGGCGAAGGCGCCGTCGGCCGCCGGGGCGCCGAGCACCTTGCCCTCAAGATCCTTCGGCTTGTCGATACCGGTCTTGGCGACCGATCCGATCGCGAAAGGCGGCCTGTCGTAGACCATCAGGACGGCGATGACCGCTTTGTCAGGGTTCTGATCGCGGAATTTGACCAGGGAATTGATGTCGAAAAAGCCGAGCGGATAGGTGCCGGCCGCAACCCGGCCAATGCCGGCGACCGAGCCGGGGCCGGAGTCGATCGTTACATCAAGCCCTTCGGCTTTGTAGTAGCCCTTGTCGATCGCAACAAAATACGGCGCCGACGGGCCCTCGAATTTCCAGTCGAGGGCGAACTTCACCGCAGTTTCGGCGCGGGCAGGCATCGCGGCAAATGCCGTCACAACCGCCGCGACCAACAGGCTGAAAACACTCTTCAATTGCATCTTCGCGCTCCCTTCGCACCAACCTATGTGTTGCTTGAGCCGTGGCAGCAATTCCTATGCCAGCATGATCAGCGGAAAAGCCGTTTGGCGATCGCCCCCTTCGCAGGACTTGCCTGAAGAGTAGGCGATTTCGCTGCGGCTGCCTATCCTGCGGGCGCTCGGCGCACTCAAGAGCCACAAGGCTTTTCGCCATCCCGATGCCCGTGCAAGCCTGTGTTGCTCGACGACGTTCATGCATTCTCGGAGAGCATAGTTGCGGCAGAGTGTGACCTGATCATCGATCGAACGCTCATCCTGAAAATCGGTTGAGAATCTTGCGTAGACCGCAGCCCTTTTTCTTCGTTGGCTCGCCCACATTCCCGATCCCGTTCATGATCTTCCCTCGCGGCTCGGCGGGCCGATGCCCGTGCAAGCCTTAAGTGATGCGGCACCAACGCTTGAGCCCGTCTCATCGTGTTGGTGCCGCATCACAAAGCATCGGATTAACTATAGCGCGATCCATTCAGATTGAATCGATCGCACTCTATTTCTCTTTGTTTTGCCGCATGATCTTGTCCGAAAAGTCTGCCAACTTTTCGGGATCATGCTCTAGTGTTCCTTACCTGACGGTCCGGTGTCGGACCGTCAGAGAAGGAAACACTAGGATCGCCTTCTCGGGACTCGACGGCAAGGAGAATTTATCGAGTTCATGAAAGCCGCTCCGAGGCAGGATGCCGACCCAATGCTTGCAACCCAAGCAGGGACTCGATGATGTGAGGCTGCTCCCGCAGCTCGCACGTCTCGCCTGACCAGGCGATGCGTCCGCGCTCGAGAATGAGCGCGGAATCGGCGAAGGCGAGCGCGCGTTCGATCTGCTGCTCGACGAGCACGACCGTCATGCTCTTCTCGGCTGTGAGCTGTTCGAGCGCCGCCATCAGTTCGTCGCAGATGATTGGCGCAAGGCCCTCCAGCGGCTCATCCAAGAGAAGAACCGAGGGGCGTCCGAGAATGGAGCGTGCTGTTGTCAGCATTTGCTGCTCGCCGCCCGACAAGAAGGCGGCCGTGCCCAGCCGGCGCTCCTCAAGCCGCGGAAAGAGCCGGTATGCTTCGCCGACGGCATTGCCCGGCCGGCCTTTGAGGCCGACGACAAGGTTCTCGTCGACCGACAGGGACGGAAAAATGTCCCTGGTCTGGGGAACGTAGCCCATCCCGCGGCGCGCCCGCGCAGAGGTCTTCAAATCCGACACGACGACATCGTCGAGAAGAATGCGGCCTGCGTGGCGTTGCGTGAGGCCCATCAAGGTGGCGAGCAGCGTGGTCTTGCCGACGCCATTGCGGCCCAGCACGGCGAGCTTGCCACCCGGCGGCACGACAAATGAGACATCCTCGATCACGCGCGTCGCGCCGTATCCGGCCGTCAGCCCGATCGCCTCAAACCGACCGGCTCCCATTCGCGTAACTCCCTAGATAGACTTCGCGGACGTGCGGATCGGCGGCGACCGCCGCGGGTGGCCCCTCGCAAATGATACGTCCCGCCGCAAGCACGATGACACGTCTGGCGAAGCGGAAAACGAGATCGATGTCGTGCTCGATCATCAGCACCGCAATGTCGGATGGCAGCCTGGCCAGCGCCTGCTCGATGCGGCGCGCCTCGCCGCGAGGAACCCCAGCGGCCGGCTCATCGAGCAGGAGCACCTTAGGCCGCAGCACCAGCGCAATCGCCAGCTCGAGCAGGCGCTGCTGCCCATAGGCAATCTGCGAAACCGGTTCGTGCGCGACGACCGCGAGGCCAAGCTCCTCGAGGATGGCTGGCGCCTCGCTGGCGACTGCGGCGATCTTCCAGGGATCGCCGAACATGCGACCGCTCTTTCCCTCGCGCTGAAGAATTGCGAGCGCCACATGGTCGCGCACGGCCATCTCGCGAAACACGCGGCTGACCTGGAAGCTGCGGACCAGCCCGAGGCGAACCCTTTCAACGCTCGCGGCCCGGGTAATGTCCTTGCCGGCCAGTTCGATGCGCCCGGAAGAGGGGGCGAGAGAGCCGGTAACCAGATTGATGAAAGTCGTCTTTCCCGCACCATTCGGTCCGATCAACGCGGCCCGGTCACCAGACTCCAGAGCGAGCGATATGTTGGAGGCGACGATGAGGCCGCCGAAAGATCGGGACAGATCTTCGACCTTAAGAAGAATGGTCACGCCGCCCGCCTCGTAATTTGACCAAGAAACGCGCCGGGAAAGATTGAAGCCCCTTGGGAAGGAACAGCACGACAGCGATGAGCAAAGCTCCGACAATGGCAAGCCAGTGAAACGGGCTCGCCGCGGAGACGAAATGCTCGAACGTCATGAACACGACGGTTCCGATGAGCGCGCCGTACAAGCTCGAAGCGCCACCGAGAACGAGCATGACAAGCGCTTCGGCGGACCATGCGAAACTGACGCTGTCGAGTCCGACGACGCCGGTCGCAATAGCGATCAACGCGCCACCGATCCCGGCGACCGCTCCGGAAATCGTGTACATCCGTATCAACACGGGATAGACCGACACGCCCATTGCCGCGACGCGGACGCGGTCCTGCATGATTCCGCGACAGAGCAATCCGAAGGGCGATCGCACGAGCCGCTGCAAAACGGCAAAGACGCATACCAACAGAACCAGGCCGAAGAGATAGGCCGTACGGCCGTAGAAATCGAAAGCGAAGAGTCCAAGAACCGGCGCCGGCGAGATTCCGATCAAGCCATCGCTGCCGCCGGTGATACTGCTCGCCTTGTTGGCCGCCGCATGCATGAGCTGCACCAAAGCGATCGACAAGACGAGCTGCGGCAGCCCCGAGGTGCGCAAGATGATCGCTCCGGATACCGCGCCCATCACGGCGCCCGCCATCGCGCCCACGACGATCAACGCAATGGGATCGGTCAAACCCTGTACGCAGAAATATCCCGCCGCATAGGCACCCGCGCCATACATTACGGCATGTCCCAATGTGGCAATACCGCAAATGCCGGTGACCAAGCACAGCGACAGGACGAAAAACGCTGCCGCAAGGATCCGCGTGAGCAGCCCGAGATCGTCGGGGAAAACCACGTAAGCCGCACCGCCGAGAACGGCGATTGCCAACGTCCCGATCAGGTCGCTGGATAACGCTGTCGTTTTCTTTTCCTTGACCGAGTCGGCGATCGAGGCGGAGGTCATGCATGCGCCCTTCCGAGCAGGCCCTTCGGAAAGACGAGCACGATAATGACGACCGCGAAATAGAAGAAGAACTCGCCGAGGTTTGGAATGAAATACTTGCCCACCGTGTCGATCAACCCGAGCCCGAGCGAGGCGACGAGCGCGCCCAGTATGGACCCGGCGCCGCCGATCGATACGACGACCAGGAACGTCACCATATAGCGGAGCGCGTAATAGGGCTCGATCGGGAGGATCTCGGCGCCGACAACGCCGCCGAATGCACCGAGCGCGACGGCAAGGGCAAACGTGCTCGCATAGATCCATTCGGTGCGCACGCCGAGCGCCGCAGCCATCGCCGGATTGTCAACGGTGGCCCGCAGCTTGATCCCGAATGTCGTCTTTTCCATCATGAACCACAGGCCGCTCGCGATCACCACGCCGCAGACAATGACGAACAAGCGGTGAGCCGGAACCGAGCGAATACCAAGGTCAACCGGACCACTGATCAAATCGGGCACCGCAATCATCTTCATGGTCGGGCCGAATGCGTAATTCATGAGTCCGATCACCACGAAGGTGATGCCGATCGTCATCAACACCTGCGTGAGCTCGGACGCCGCGTAGATGCGCCGGTACAGCAGGACTTCCAGGGGGAACAGAACGACGATGCTCATGACGACGGCGATGGCAATGGCAACACCATAACCGAAGCCGAGTTGGCCGGTGACATAGGAGGCGAAGTAGCCGCCGACCATCGCGAAGGCGCCATGCGCGAGATTGACCACGCGCATCAAGCCCAACATCACCGATAGTCCGATCGAGATGATGAAAAGCACCATCCCGTAAGCGAGCGCGTCAAGCGCAATCCCGAACGCGGTCTGCATACAAAGCACCCGAGTCGGCTAGGGCATGATGCACGAAAAGCCGGCAGACCTTTCGGACAAGATCATGCGACCGGACGAAGAGAAAGAAAGCGCGATTGATTCAGGGCGAAGCAATCGCGCTCTCAGAATCGCCGGCGTTGAGAACCTCAGCACATCAGATCCGAGCCACGCCCTTGCTCATTGGGTCGGGGCGAGGCCAGAATCGGGCTGATCCGCGAAGATCTGGATCTCTTTGTTGATGAGCTTGCCGTTCTTCTTCGCCACTTCGCGGAGATAGATGTTCTGGCGGATATGGCGGGTCTGCGGATCGATCCTGACCGGGCCGCGCGGGCTCTTCCAGTCCAGGGATTTGGCCGCAGCGATCGCCTTGTCGGGGTCACGCTTGCCGTCGGTCGCTTCGATCATCTTGTAGATCACGTGCATGCCGTCGAACGCGCCGACCGCACACATGTTCACCTCGTCGAGCGTCCCGGCGATTTCCTTCACCTTGGCGAGGAATTTCTCGTTCTCGGGCGACTCATGGGCGAGCGAGTAATGATAGGTCGACCTGATCCCCAGTGCACGCTCCCCGAGCGCCGGCAGATCGGGCTCGTGCGTTACGTCACCGGTCGTTAAGAGCTTGATGCCCTGATCGCGCAGGCCATTATCGATGAACGACTTGGTGTAGGCGAGCGTGGGCGGCCCCGAGGGCAAGAATGCGAAAACCGCGTCCGCGCCGGAATCGCGGATACGCTGCATGATCGGGCTGAAATCGGTGGTCTTGACCGGCATTCTGATCGACTCCGGGACGCTGCCGCCGAGTGATTCAAACGTCTTCTTGAAAGCCTTCTCGGCGTCGATGCCGGGCCCGTAGTCGGTGACGGTGGTGATGATCTTCTTGAGCCCCATCGCCGATGCGACCTTCGCCATCGGCACGGTGTTCTGCCACATCGTAAACGAGGTGCGAACGATGTAGGGGCTGCGCTGGGTAATCGCCGAGGTCGCCGCGTTGAAGACGACGAGGGCCGTCTTGCTCGGCTCCAGGAGCGGTGCGATCGCCATTGCGTTGGGAGTGAAATAGACGCCGCCGAGGTAATCGACTTTGTCCTTGACGATCAGCTCTTGAGCCAAGGCCTTCGCCTTGGCGGGATTTGGCCCGCCGGTATCGCGATAGATGAACTCAACGTCGATTTTGCCACCAACCTTTTCGCCGTTCAGCGCACGATACGCATCAATCCCCAGCTTGAAGTTCTTGCCGGCAAGCGCAAACGGTCCGGCGAACGGTCCGACAATGCCAACCTTGATCGTATCCGCCGATGCACCCGAGGGGACCATCAGCGCAGCAGCAAAGGCCAGGAAGATACCCTTCCAGTTCATCATTTCCTCCCACTTCGTCTTTGTTTGTTTATCGTTTAGGTATGCGCAGCCGTCTTTTCCGGCAGTCAAGACGGATCGATTCTCGCGACTGATCCAGGGGCATCGCCACGATAAGGGCAATTGGTTTGTTTGTCAAACTAGTTAAGTCTATTGTTTAGGTGCCCAACAATCATTCAATTGATCAAGATCAAAGACAAAGGCAGGGCACGGACCACAGCCGGCATCCCAGGCGTGATCGTTTCTCTCTTATCTGTCGCGCTCCCTTTTCCTTTCTGTTTGATCGCATGCTTTTCGCGCGAAGAATCTGCCGAGATCCCGTTTCAGGACGCTTGCCGAGAGATTTGCATCTGCACCAGGGTTTCGGCGTTCGGGCAATAATCTTGATAGGCGGACGCCGCCTCGTCTTCCTCGAGATCGTGGACGCAGCGTTCCTGATTCTCGCACGCCGCGCAGCGCCGCTGCATATCGATCATCACCTGGGGCTCCGCTTCGGCGATCTGACCGATATCAAGGTCGAGCTCGCGCATGAGTCGTGCCAGCAGATCCGCGGTCAGCCACTGGCGGAGCCGGAACCTGCGGACTTTGCCGGTCGCCGTTCGCGGGACGACGTCGACGAAGACGATATTGCGCGGGCATTTGTACTTGGAGAGGTTGTCGAGCAGCTTTTGCTGGACCACATGTTTCAGCGTTTCGCTGCCGCCTTCGGCGGCGACGAGAAACATCGCCAGACGAACAAGCCCATCGCGGTCGGGCGCGCCGACAACGACAGCCTCGGCGACGCCCGGCACCGCAACCGCGCATTCCTCGATCTCGGTCGGGGATACCCACTGGCCGGAGATCTTGAGCAGGTCATCGCCGCGACCCTGATGTCGCCACCAGCCGTCTCGACCGACGACAAACACGTCGCCGGTGCGGAACCAACCGTCCTGGAATGCGGCCGCAGTCTTGTCGGGTTGGCGCCAATAGCCGCGGCACAGTGAACCCATCTTCACCCACAGGACGCCCGGCGTGTCTGCCTCCGCAACCGGGCGATCATCGTCGATGAGCTTTGCCTCGACATAGGGCATCGGCTTTCCGGTTGCGCCCGGACAATGGTCCTCCGGCGTGCCCGAGATCATCATGAATATGGTCTCGGTCGCTCCGATTCCCTCGACAATGGAACGGCCGGTGACTTCGCGCCAGCGCAGGTAAAGGCTTTCGGGTAAGGCTTCGCCCGCCGAAATGTAGGAGCGAACGGCTTTGAAGCCCGGCCATGCGGCTTGGCCTTCACGGAGAAGATTACGGTAAAACGCAGGGACGCTGAGCATGATGCTCGGGCGGAACCGTTCGACGATCATCGCGATCGTCGCGGCATCCGGCCAGCCGTCAAAGAGCACGAGGGTCGAGCCGCTGCGCAGCCCGCCGATCAACACGTGCCCGAGCGCAAAGGCGAAAAACAATTTGGAGGACGAGAACACACGCTGGCCGGGACCATATCCGAACGCCGCCAGATAGGAATCGCCGATCGTCACGTCGCCGTGGCAATGCATGGCCGCCTTTGGCATGCCCGTCGTCCCCGACGTATAGAGCCAGAACGCGACGTCGCCTGCGCTCGTCGGCGCCGGGTCGAGATGGGATGTGGCCGCCGCCGTCAGTCCGTGGAGTGTCGGGAAGCCCTGCCCTGCGGTTCCTCGCACGACCACGAGGCCCGGGCTGCAGTCGCCGAGGGCGATGGCCTCGCGATAGAGCGGGAGGAACTCATCGTCCAGCAGCAGGACGGTCGCTTCGCTATCCTTCATGATGAAGGAAAGGTCTTTGGCGCTCGCCCGCGTGCTCAGCGGAACCACGACGGCGCCGATGCGCATGATCCCGAGAAAGGCGGCAACAAAGTCGGGGCTGTCCTTGAGCAGGAGCAGAGCGCGTGCCCCCGGCGGCAAGTGCGGTTTGAGCGCGTTGCCGAACCGGTTGACCGCCGCAGCGACGTCGCCATAGGTGATTTCGGAATCTCCAAAAAAAATCGCGATCTCGCCTGCCCCACCGCGCGCCAGCGTCGGACCGAGCAGTTCGTCGCTCGCATTGAGTGTTGGGTCGTTCGTTTTGGACCCATTCATTTGTCTTCCTCCCCGCCTTCACGTTCACGCATTAGCCGGATGACCGGAGCAGGCTTGAGCCATCCTGCTGCGGCGCGCTCCGGCGCAAGTCCGCCAAGGCCAAACACGCAATCAAGGACATGCCCGGCTGCCGCAAGGCGCTCAGGCGCATCGGCTTGGTTGACGAAGAGGACCCTGCGACTTCCCCCCGGTGCTCCTCTAGCGAGCCCTTCGGGGTTCACGGCCATCCTTGCAAGAGAGGCAGGCGTCACCGGTTGCGAGGCGTGTAGGCCGGTCACGGAGGCCCAGCGCTCGGCGCGAAAAACAGTACGATCATCGAGCGGCTGTCCGAGCCCGCTGGCTCCCGCAACGATAATGACGGTGTCGGTTGATCGCGGAAAGACCGGCTCGTGCCGGCCGGGAGCCTTGAGCGGCTTGCGCGCTGCGCCATCGGCCTCAACGATAATGCGGTCGAAGCGATCTTGCTCGGCAACCATATCGACGACCTCGGGTGCAAACCCGATGAGCCGCCCGCGCGCGCGATCGATGGTACGAAAGCCGAGCACCGGCGTGGGATCAGCGCCGGCGTGGGCGAGCAGAGCGGCTGCGCCGTCGGCTTCGCAGGCACGCCAAGGTCCTTCCGCCTCCTCGATGGCCATCTTCGTCGTTGTCGTCGCGAGCACGCGACTCCCGCACGCGCTCAGCTCGCGGGCAAGCGCCGCCATGAGGCTGGTCTTGCCGCCCGCGCCACAGATTGCGATGAGGCGCGCCTCCGCGAGACCGAGCCCATGGACCAGCTCCGTTCTCGGGCGATTGCAGTTCACCTCGGTGGAAGAGGCGCCGAACGCGGCAAGATCGTCTGGGCAATCAACGTCGCGGAACGGCGTTTCGTCCGGGAACGACACTGCAATGGCTGCATCGCGGTTCGTTTCGATCACAGAGCGGCCGCCCGCATCGCCTTGCAGACGGCGCAACGCCGGGAAATAGTGTGACCCGAAAACAGCAGGGCCGTAGCGCCGACCGGCGACGGCGGGGTGGCAGATTCCGCGCCCGCTTTGCTCGAACGCGGCAATCAGCCGATCAATGACGGCGCAATCGAGCCGCGGCTGATCGGCCGGGAGAAACATCGCGGCGTCTACAATGGACTCGATGGCGGCGAGACCAACACTGACCGAGCTGCTCTGGCCCTGCCGGTGGCGGTCGTTGTGCACGAAGGCGAGGCGCGCGTCAGCCTGAAGGCCGGTCAATGCCGCCTGAACCCTTTCATGTTCGTGACCGAGCACAACGGCGATCGGCGCGAGGCGCGATTCAAGCGCGGCCTCGACGACCCAACGCACGAGCGGCTTGCCCATGAACGGCGATATCAATTTGTTGCTGCCAAAACGCCGCGACAGACCAGCCGCCATCACGACGCCGCCCACCTTCAAGCCCGGCCGTTTCCCTGTTCCCGCGCGCACGGCGAACGTCTCCTTGCGCGTATCGCATCTTTCGGGGGCTTGCTTTTCTCTGCGACGCTATACTGGTTCTATCTGTTTCTTTTTGTACGGCACTAACACGACGAAACATGCTTAAGCTTTGGTGCCGTGGGCCACCGCTTCAGATTGAAAACAGTCGTACCCTCTTTGCTTTTGTCTGATTACATCGTCTGCTGCGACAAGCCTGCCGGTTCTTTGGGACCCTTTAGTTCTTGGCGCGTTTCTCCCGCTCAAGCTGGCGCAAACCTCTCAATAGTTTTTCCGGTGTGAAGGGAGTCGAGGTGAGCCGCACGCCGGTCGCATCGTAGATCGCGTTCGCGATCGCCGCGAGAATGCCGGACACCAAACCTTCTCCAACTTCCTTGGTGCGATAGGGTTGGCCCACCACATACTGCTCGGTAATGACATCGGCGTCGTCCGATGCCGCCATCTCATGGATCGTCGGCATCCGGTAATCGAGCCAGTTCGGGTTCAGTGTGAAGCCGTCCTTGGTTATTATCTCTTCCAAAAAGGCGTGACCGAGCGCCATCGAGACCTGGCCGTCGATCTGCCCCTTAACGAGCGCCGGATTCATCGGAAACCCGCAGTCATGCACGGTCAATGCCTTCAGCAGCTTTGCTTCGCCGGTCTCAATGTCGACCTCGACCTCGGCGACTTGACAGCTAAAGGCATAGTTTTCCGACCATCGGCCCTTCGTCGTCGCAAGGCTCGGATGCGCGGGTTCGTCCCGCATGGTCCGCCAGAATCCCTCCCCCAGGATCGTGTCGCCGCGTTTGGTCGCGATGCTGTACGCGATGATCTCCCGATAGGTCATGCGCTGATGCGGGTCGTTGCGGTTGAAGACGACCTTGTCCTCGACTGCGAGCGATTGCGCATCCACGTTCAGGCGGCTGGAGGCGAGGTCGAGCATCTTCCGGCGCACGTTCCCGGCGGCCTGCCGTGTGGCGTTGCCGGTGACATAGGTCATCCCGCTGATCCAGGCGCCGATATCCTGCGGTGTCGTATCGGTGTCGGAGGAGATGATCTTGACGTCGTCGAGGTCCAGGCTGAGTTCCTCGGCCACGATCTGACAGATGACGGTTTCCGATCCCTGGCCGACATCGATCCCGCCGGTCAAAACCGTCGCCGAGCCGTCGTCGTTCATCTTGACGATGACGCCCGAGCCGTTGGGATAGATCAGCGAGCCGCCGAAATAACCGCTCACGCCCATGCCGATCCCGCGCCGGATCGTTCCGCTCGCATTGCGACCTTTGCCGTAATGGTCGATGATGTTCGACTTTTCCGCGGCGAGCTTGATGCAGTCGATCAGGCCTGCCTCATGGACATTGTCGCCATTGGGCAGCGCCTCCCAGGGTTCGCGGGCATTGCGCAGGCGAATCGTCACCGGATCGATTCCGAGGTGTTCCGCAATCGCGTCGAGCTGCGACTCGATAGCAAAGCGCACTTGCGGACAGCCGTGACCGCGCTGCGGCGCGCGAACGGGATAATTGGTGTAGACGGACAGCCCCTCGTATTTGAGGTTCGGAATGCGATAGGGGATCATCGTGAATCCCCAGGCAAGAAAGATGACGACCACGCCGCTGCCGCGATAGGCGCCGGAATTGTTGATCGTCCGCATCTGCTGGGCGACGATGGTGCCGTCTTTTCTCACGCCGGTCTTGATCTCGATGATCAATGGCTGGCCGTGGCGATAGGCCGAGAAGATTTCCTCGCGGTTGACGACGATGCGCACCGGTCGCTGCGTGAGCATTGACAGCCGTGCGGCGCAATACTCGTGCGCATAAAGGTCGATCTTGCCGCCAAAGGTTCCGCCGCAATAGGCTTTGTGGACGCGAATTGCGGAGTAAGGCAGATCGAGCGTTCGAGCGAGCTTTGCCCGCTTGATGAACGTGCCCATCGAAGAGGTCCAGACATTGAGCCGTTCGCTCTCCCAGTATGCGATCGTCACGTGCGGCTCGAGATAGCCGTGCGTACGCAAGTGGCTCTCAAAGCGATCCTCGCGGATATAGTCCGCGCTGGCGAACCCCTCCTCCACGTCACCCCATCCGGACGTCGTGCGTCCGCCGATATTCGCATAGGGAACTTCGATTGCGGCTTTCGGGTGGGAGGCGTGGATTTCCGGGGCGCCCGGCTGCATCGCTTCGAGCGGGTCGAACACCGCCGGCAGCGGCTCGTATTCGACCTCGATCAGATCGAGCGCCTGCTGCGCCGTCATCTGGTCGACGGCGGCGACCGCGGCGATCTCTTCGCCGACATAGACAACGCGCCCACGCGCCAGCACGTCCTGATCGGGCGGATAGCGTGGCGTCTCGACAAAGCCGTGCTTGACCCCTTTCGTGTCCTCGGCGGTAATCACGGCCTTGACGCCGGGCAGGCTCATAGCCTTTGCCGTATCGATCCGCAGGATTCGCGCGTGCGGATGCGGGCTGCGCAACACCCGCCCGACCAAGGTGCCGGGCAGCTTGACATCCTCGCTGTAAACGGCGCGTCCGGTGACCTTGTCGGGTCCGTCCTTGCGCCGTACGCTCTTGCCAATATGCCTCAACCCGGTCACGCCACCCTCCCGCGGATCAATGCGCCCGCGCGGCACCGCCGCGCTTGCCGATCGCTTCAGTCGCGATCAGGCCGCCGTCGTTTGTCAGCGCATCACCGGCTCGACGCCCTGTCCGGACGCCTGCTGGATGGCCGCGACGATCGCGTTGTAGCCGGTGCACCGGCAGATGTTTCCTTCGAGCGCTTTCTTGATCTCCGCAATGGACGGCTTTGGATTGCGCTCGAGCAGCGCCGTTGCCGACATCAGCATGCCCGCCGTGCAATAGCCGCACTGAACGGCCCCCTGATCGAGGAAGGCCTGCTGGATCGGACTGAGTTGCCCGCCCTGCGCCAAGCCCTCCACCGTCCGCACGCTCTTGCCGTCGCATTCGACTGCGAGGGTAAGGCAGCCAAGAACCGCCCGGCCGTCGAGCAGCACGGTGCAGACGCCGCATGCGCCTTGTTCGCAGCCGTGCTTGGTCCCCATCAGTCCGATCTTCTCGCGTAGCACTTCCACAATCGTGTTACGCGGCTTGACCAAGATTTCATGGCGCTCGCCGTTGACGGTCAGTTCGATGATCCGCGACCGGACCGCGGCCGGGCTTTGCGCCTGAGCTGACCGAGCTTCCAACATGTGAACCCTTCACGTCGTGGACGCATGCCCGCGGGCGCGCTCGACGGCGCGGATAAGCACGCGGCGCAAATAGATGCGGAGATTGTCGATAAGGTAACTTCGAGAGAAGCCGTGATGCCGCAAAGGTCTTGCCTCGCCGACCGCGGCATTCACGGTTTCGGCGAAAAGCGCATCGTCTATCGTCTGGCCAACGAGAACGCGCTCGGCCTCATGGACCCGGACGGGTTTCTCCCGAATTGCGCCGATGACGATGCGTGCGTCCGTGCAGGCCTGGCGAGACGCGTCAAGCGTAAGGGTGACGGCGATAACGGCGATGGCGTATTCGAAACCGCCGCGACGCGATGATTTGTGATAGCCCCAACCGAAGTTGGCGGGAAGCGGCGGCGTGATGACGGCGGAGATGAGCTCTGCGGGCTCAAGACTGATCGGATCAATGCCCTGCCCCGAGAACATCTCCGCTACCGCAAGGCGGCGACCGCCGGCAGCGTGGACGGTCTCGATCTCGGCATTCAACGCAATGAGCGCCGGTGCAATATCCGACATATACACCGACCAACAGCGTCCAGGCCGATTATTGGGAAACGGATAGCAGCACTCGCCCCCGCGCTTAAAGCATTTCGCCTTGAACTGATAATCGTGCTTTTGATTGAGCTCAAGGCAGCGCGTGTCCTGACACAGGTTGCCCGCGAGCGTCCCCATCTCCCTTACCTGATCACTCCCAACGACCCGCGCGCTTTCGGCCAGCATGGGCAGGTTCGTCGTGACCAGCGGTGCGCGGGCCAGCGCAGCCAGCGTCGTCAGCCCATCGATACGAAGGCCACCCTCCGCCGTAACGCTCGGAGGCTCGGGTTCGATGCCGCTCAGGCCGACAATTGCCGTGGGTCGGGTGATGGCGATACGCATTTTGGGCAGAAGATCGGTCCCGCCACCCATGGCACGGGCCCCTTCGCCCAGCCGGGACAGCAGCGCAGATGCCTCCGGCAGTGACCGCGCGGGTTCGTACTCGAAATCAAAGAGAATCACGAAAACCCCTTAACGCAAGGCTGCTTCAGATCGAATCAACCGCCCTCTTTTTTTTCTCTGTTTTCTCGCATGACCTTTTCTGAAAAGTCGCAGGCTTTTCGGACAAGATCGTGCACGGCCTCACCGCCCCGCAGAGTGTTACCTCTCTCCGCTTGCGGGGAGAGGTCGACGCGCGAAGCGCGGCGGGTGAGGGGCCAGCGGTGCTGTCAAGGCGCTTGCGATCGTTTCAGGTATACCAGTCGCGTCTTTCGGACCATCCTTGTTCCGAGAGCGCGGAACACGGTGACCCTGCGATTGCGCGATCAGTCTCTGCCCCGGCCATTTTTGCCCCTCACCCGGATTGCCGAAGCTGACGCTTCGACAATCCGACCTCTCCCCGCTTGCGGGGAGAGGTCTCAGTTCTAGCGTTTCCTTCTCTGACGTCCGATCCCGGACCGTCAGCCCGAAACACTGGCGTGCGATCCCTTAAGATCGAATCGGTCGCACGCTGCTTCCCATTGCCTGGTCGCATGATCTGATCCCGAAAAGCATGCAGCTTTTCGGACCATGCTCCTGGATTGCTCCACCAGCCAGACTGGGCCATCGATATTTGGTTTGCAAATCAAACCAAATGAGCCGGCGAATGTCAATAGCCGAACGGCTGACCGAGGCGGCGAGTTAACGATCGAAGGCGCGGCAAATCCGCTGCAACGCGTCGAGTATCAGGTCACGCTCGCCCGGCCGCAGCACGGCATCCATCGTCCGCTCCTGCGCTTCGATGCGCTCGCGCACGGCCGCCAATAACCGAACGCCGGCCTTGCACAGGAACAGGCGATTGGCGCGATCATCTTCCGGGCTGCGTGCACGGCGGATGAGGTTGCGTTTGGCAAGGCGGGTTACGGCGAGGGAAAGGGTTGATTTGTCGAGCCGGTGGATCACGGCGAGATCGACTTGGCTGATGCCGGGATTGGCGTCGACCATCGCCAGCAGGCCGTACTCGCCCGGCGTGACGTCAAGATCGGCTGCTGCCGCGGTAAGGTCACGAAAAATGGCGGCCTGCGCCTGCCTAATCTGATAACCGAGATAGCCGAGAAGGGGGCCGAAACTGAGTTCTTGCTGGCGCAAACGAGGCCTCGATCGGCGTTCCTTCTCAGAAAAGCCGGCACCGGCAGTGTCCGTTTTGCGCGCGGATGGACTTCGCCTCTTCGCAGCCGGAGCAATCGTCGTCGCTGCAACGGTCCAATCCTTGCCGCTCATGGGCCAAGCGCCTCCCTGATACGAACAAGCTGCGCGAGAACGCTCACGGCGATTTCCGGCGGCGTATTGCTGCCGATCCGTTCGCCCACCGGACAAGTGATACGGTCGATGAACGCCGCCGGCAAACCCCTTCCCCGCAGCTCGCGCCGCAGCGCCTCGGCCTTTGAGTCGCTGCCGATCACGCCAATGAACGCCGTTTCTACGCCGCGTCTACTCATTTCTTCGAGCACCGGCACGTCGGTGCCGTGCCCCATGGTCATGACCAGGACGAAGGATCCGGGCGGCACCGCCGGCACTCCATCGGTATAGGCCCCGACGACGCGACGCTCCAGCTTGCTGCTTTGCGGGAGACGGTCGATCCACTCCGGGCGTGTGTCAAAGCACAGGGTGTGGCAATTGAGTTCCGTGAGGAAGCGGCATAAGCGCTGTGAAATATGGCCCGCCCCGAAAACAACGACGCGCCAAACGAGATCGGGCCGATAGACCTCGTAGAAGAGGGTCATTTCGCCCGCGCAGGTCATTCCGAGGTCTTTGTTGAGGTTGATCGTTTCCAGGAGGGCGCGGGTATTGGCGCCGGGTTTGAGGAGTTCGTGCGCCTTTGCAAGACCGTGAGCCTCGACGCGCCCGCCTCCTATCGTGCCGCATAGAAGGCCATTGCTGCCGACGATCGCCTTGGCACCGATTTCCTGAGGAATGCTCCCGCGCCCGCCCGCGACCGTCACGGTGCATAATGGTGCGCCTTCATCATGAAGGCGGATCACTTCGTGCAACAGTTCGATATTGTCCACACGCCTCTCCATGGACAGGGGTCGCGCTCCAGTCTGGTCGAGCACCGCCGCATATTGCAATGAAAAGGTTTACGTGGCAAACTAATTGAAACTGCGGCGGTGGAATGCTCTGTGAGGAAGCCCGCCCCGAGATGACGAGAAGCGCAACCTTACGTCCAACGTCAACCCAAGCCGGCCGCGGGAGTGCGCGCGCCGAAGACGTTTCGCCTCCCGTGGTGCTGATCAAGGGTGCCGGCGAGATGGCGAGCGCCGCGGCGTGGCGCCTGTCCATGGCGAAGATCAAGCGCATCTGCATGACGGAGCTTGACGCGCCGCTATGCGTGCGGCGAACCGTTTCCTTTTCGACCGCGCTCGAAACCGGAAAGACCAAAGTCGAGTCTGTTGAAGCTTGCGTAGCTCGGGATCGCGACGAGATTGCGCGTGCATGGTCATGTGGGCAAATCCCAGTGGTCGCCCAGATGAACTGGGGCGCCCTCAGCGACCTCGCGCCTACGGTCGTGGTCGACGCGGTTCTCGCTAAACGCAACACGGGCACGCGCTTGTCGGACGCACCCTTGGTGATCGCGCTCGGCCCGGGTTTCGTCGTCGGGCGCGATTGCCATGTCGTGATCGAGACCAATCGCGGACATGATCTGGGACGCATCCTGGTCGAAGGATCCGCGCAGCCGAACACCGGGATACCAGGCGACATCGCCGGGCATACGGCGGCGCGCGTGTTGCGCTCGGCGGCAGACGGCGTGTTCGTTTCCGAGCGATCAATCGGGGATCGCCTCGAGGCGGGAGACCTTGTCGGCTCGGTCGGCGGGACGCCGGTTACGGCAGCGGTCGGCGGAATCCTGCGCGGATTGATCCGCCCCGGCACGCATGTCACCCGCGGCCTTAAGCTTGGCGATATCGATCCGAGAGCGAAACCGGACTATTGCCATACGATCTCCGACAAAGCGCGCGCCATCGCCGGCTCCGTGCTCGAAGCGATCCTGCGCCATCACGCACTGCGGTGCACCTTCCAAGGAAACCATTCATGACCTCGCCACGCCGGTGGTTCTTCACCTTCGTACTTGCCTTGTTGGTATTGGGCTTCAATGCAATGTCGGCGCCGATCTCGGCGTATGCCGACGAAAAGCGGCCGCTGTTCATTAACCTGACCAATAATGATCCATGGAAAGTCGCGATGGCAGCTTTCTTTGCAACCGATTTTGCTTTGAAGCAAGGACACGAGCCGGTCGTGATCTTTGTCAACGTTCAGGCCACGCCGATCTTCCACAAGAGCAAGTCCGACCTGCAGGTGGAGCAGTTCGGGCGCACTGTGCATGACTTATACCGCGAGTTCCTGGCGGCCGGCGGTAAGGTTTTGGTCTGTCCCGTCTGCATGAAGAGTATTGGTATGAAGGAAAGTGATCTGATGCAGGGCGCCGAAAAGGCGACGATCAGTTCGGTCAACGACGTATTGTTTCGGCGCGACACAAAAACCCTCGCTTGGTGAGTTGCAGTATACCCGCGCTCTACTACGGCTACTCACCGCCCCCGTGTGGAGGGGCCGTGAGTTTCGTCTCCTTGCCGTCGGGCGTTTGCTGCAACGTTTCGCCAAAGCGGATGTGGACAGGAGTCGACCATGAACGTCCCGCAGGTCAAGCTGACGAGTCTTGCCCATGGCGGCGGCTGCGGATGCAAGCTCGCCCCCTCCGTCCTGCAACAGCTTCTTATCGGACATGCCGAGCCCCAACCTTTCGCGCAGCTCCTTGTCGGCCTCGAAACCGGCGACGATGCCGCGGTATGGGAACTGGACGACGGCACCTGCGTCATCGCGACGACGGATTTCTTCATGCCGATTGTCGATGATCCGTACGACTTCGGGCGGATCGCGGCCACCAACGCCATCTCCGACGTTTACGCGATGGGCGGCCGGCCGATCATGGCGCTCGCCATTCTCGGCATTCCGCTCGAGAAATTACCACTCGAGATCGTGCGCGCGATCCTTGCTGGCGGCGCTGCGGTATGCGCGGCGGCAGGAATACCGGTCGCGGGAGGGCATTCGATCGACACGCCCGAGCCGATCTATGGGCTGGCTGTGATCGGCACCTGCCGCAAGCGTAATCTCCGGCGTAATGCCGACGCAAAGCCCGGCGACGCACTGATCCTGACCAAGCCGCTTGGCGTCGGCATCTACTCGGCCGCTTTGAAGAAAGCAGTCCTGTCAGGGGACGGCTATGCCGAGATGATCGCAACGACCACGCTCCTCAACACGATCGGAACGGCGCTCGCCACCGACAAGAACGTCCACGCGATCACCGACGTGACCGGCTTTGGCCTGCTCGGCCATGCGGTGGAAATGGCGCGCGGCTCGAATCTCAGCTTGACCATCGAGGCGAGCAAACTGCCGCTCCTGCGCGACGCCGAAACGCTCGCCCGGCAAGGACACGTCACCGGCGCGTCGGGACGCAATTGGGCGAGCTATGGCATTAGCGTGGAATTGCCGGCGGATTTGCCGGATTGGCAGCGCAATCTCCTGACCGATCCGCAGACGTCAGGCGGTTTGTTGATTTCTTGCGCCTCCGAGGGTGCTGAGGCGGTCTTGCAGTCGATCACGGAGTCGGGATACCGGGCGGCACGACGCATTGGCTTTGCACAGGCAGGTCCACCCGCTGTGAAGGTCGCCGCGTGATCAACCTGCCTGCGACCTAAACGCTGACCGTCCACGCGTGCGACGATGACCCGCTGATTGATCGATGGATTTCGTCCCAGATAATAAGATCCTCAAGCCACAGCATCATTCGTCACCGAACTAATCAGCCGGAAATAGTATCAATCGGCTCTGGTTGTTCTTTGAAGTGAGATTGCTTCTCCTGGAATCAACCGCGCTCTGTTTCTCTTCTTGCTTGGTCGCATGACCTTGTCCGAAAAGTCGGCAAACTTTTCGGGATCATGCGCCTGTCTGCATGTTTTCCTCGGCGAACCGATTCCCGTTTCGCCTGACATTGTTCTCGCCAACGACCACAGCATTTACGAGCAAAAGTCACACTGAGCAACTTAATATCGTGTCGCTTAAATATCCCGATGAGCGACAAATTGATCGGTCCCCAACCTTTCCTTGCAGACCGGATAGACCGTGTATCAGCACCATGGTTCTATTCGAGGTAGCGGCGCACCGGTGAGCCCATCCGTTTGCGGGTTTTTGAGGGGGATTGCATGCCGAGGTTGCGGGCTGGTTTGGGCGCGCTCGCCATGCTGGTCATGCTCTCCGGCCTTCCGGTGGGCGCATGTGCCGAGCCGGCTTCGCCCCCGTCGGCGGTGTCGCAGCAATCTCTCCTCTTCAGCGGCGCTGAGCTTTGGCGCACCGGGGGCCTCCTCTATGGCGGCTTCGTGTGGTCTCCGGGCGGGCTGAGCGCCGACGGATTTGCCATGAAGGTGTCCTCCGGAACCGGCCGCTACCATTACCGCGCCGGCGCGAGAACCATCAAAGGCCGTCAAGTGTTCTCCGCGGCGATGCCGGGCTGGCGGTTCAAGCAGCCTGGATTCGAGGCATCGCTCTTTGCCGGAATGGACCTGCGAGGCCACCGCTTCGATCCCGCCGATCGCGAAAACAGTCTGCATGGCACGCATCTTGGCCTCAAACTCGTCGGTGAGTTCTGGTGCGAGCCGGCCGCAGCGACGATGGTGCAGAGCTGGACGACCTGGTCGAGCATCGATACGAACTACGCCACGCGCAGCGCGTTCGGCTGGCGCCTGTTCGAGCGCCTCTATCTTGGTCCTGAAGTGCAAGCGTTCACCAACGGCCGCTATCGCCAGTTCCGCTTCGGACTTCACGTCACTGCATGGCGAACCGGCCACGTCGAATGGTCCGCTGGGCTCGGCTATGCGCGCGACAACACCAAGACGAGCGGCACCTATCTACGCCTCGGGCTTCAGATCCGTCGGTGAAGACCGGTATGATATAACCGTCCTCGGAGGAGAGGCCTGCGACATTTTGGTCGTGGGTCGCGAGTTTTCAGGCCTCGACGCAGCGCAGCAGGCTTCCTAAATCAAGCGCGCGATCCGGGCCCCTCTGGCAGCTTGCTATTTCGCTGCGATGTCGGATCTTTCACCTGCCGCGACGTCAAGCATTGTGTGCGGCATCTGGAGGATTCAATGCCATTGGGCCCGGAGCTGTTCTTCGGCGATTTTCTCGGCAAGCCGGCTTGGGCCTGGATGCTGTTCATCAGCATCGTCGGGGCTCTGCTTGCCTTCGACCTCGGCGTGCTCCATCGCCGGCCGCGCGAAATCCCCGCCGGGGAGAGTTTCCTTCTGTCCGCCGGATACATCCTCATCGCGCTGATCTTCGGTGCGTGGGTATGGTCGGCGATGGGCGAGACGGCGGGCGTTGCCTATCTCACCGGTTTTTTCCTCGAGAAGACGCTCGCCCTCGACAATGTCTTCGTCATCTCGCTGATCTTCGCGACGCTCGCCATCCCGCGCCACCTTCAGCATCGGGTGCTGTTCTACGGCATTCTCGGCGTGATCGTGCTGCGCGCGATCATGATCGGTTTTGGCGCGGCGATCGTGTCGCAATTTGCCTGGGTGCTGCTCATCTTCGGCGTTTTCCTGATCGCGACCGGCGTGAAGATGCTGGTCGTCGCGGACAACCCCTCGGCCTGGGTGGACAACCGCGTGATGCGATACATGCACAACCGCATGCGCGTCACCAAGGAGCTGCACGGCCACGCGTTCTTCGCCCGCCTGCCGAACGGAGCGGACGGCAAGCTCCAACTCTACGCAACGCCGCTCTTCGTCGCCCTGGTGCTGATCGAGTTTGCCGACATTATCTTCGCAGTCGACAGCGTGCCGGCGATCTTCGCGATCACGACCGACCCCTACATCGTCTATACGTCCAACATTTTCGCGATCCTCGGCCTGCGCGCGCTCTACTTCGCGCTGGCCGCCAGCATCCACCGGTTCCGCTACCTGAAATACGCGCTCTCGGCAGTGCTGATCTTCATCGGCTTGAAGATCTTCTGGAACCAGATCTTCGGAAAGGTCGATCCGCTGATCTCGCTCGGCGTAACGATGACCTTCCTCGCGGGCGGCATCTTCTACTCGATGTGGAAGACGCGCCAAGAGGAACAGTCCGCCGACTGGTCGCATGACGCGCCGCGTTCGACGCTGCTCGGGCCATTGTTCGAAGAAAAACCGCCCGAGCCATCGACCGCCACAGACGCATCGCCGCGGCAATGACGAAGATCTCGTCCAACAGGAAGGGGACCCAGCGATGATCCACGAGGGAGAGCCTATCGTGCCGGAAGAGTTCGCTGCTGCGAGCGATTGCGAAAAGTGGGACCGCGAGATCGCCCACCGCAATGTCCTGTTCGGCCTTTGGGCGGGCTCCCGCCTGGGCCTCTCCGGCGACGACCTCGAGACCTATGCATGGTCCGTCCATTTCGCCGATGGCGAAGAACCGGGCCATGACGACGTGATCGCCAAAGTATCGGGCGATCTTGCCGCGCACGGCATCGTCATCAAAGAGCGCCTGCTGCGCCAGCAACTGCGCGAGATGCAGCTACGCGCCTTCTTCGATCTTGCAAACGCGTCGACACGCGCGCCCGCAATGCGCGGACGGGCGGCCGCGCCGCGCTGCAATGCCTGAAAAAGCTGTCCCATGAGGAGGACCGAGCAATGATCGACGTGACCAAGCTTCTCAATGCCGTACTCACGGGCGGCGGCGCGCCGAGCGACCAGCGCGACGCGCCGCAGCGCGCCGGTGGTTTCCTGCAGGGCGGCGACGCGGCCAATACTGGCGGCGCGAGCACTGCGGGCGGAGGACTGTTCGGTGTACCGGAGATCTTCGGCCAGGGCAGCGCCCAGAGCTTTGGCCAAGGCGGCGCCCAAGACGGCGGCGGCATCGGCGGCATGCTGTCGCGCAATGCGGGCATGCTGGGAACGGGTGCGGTCGCCGGCGGCCTCGCCGGCTTATTGCTGAACTCAAAGCGTACGCGCAAATACGCTGGAAAGGCGTTGAAGGTCGGCGCCGCGGCTGTGCTCGGCGGTCTCGCCTACAAAGCCTATCAGAATTATCGCGCCGGCCGTCCGGTGATTCCGGAGAACCTGAGCAACGCACTCGGACAGGGATCGGCCGGTGGCGCAGACGCGTCCGTTCCAAGCCCGAGCGGCGCTCCGATGTCGGAGACCGAGCGATGCCACATGGAGACACTTCTGCTGCGCGCTGCAATTGCCGCGGCGATGGCCGACGGCCGCATCGATGAGCGCGAGCGAATTCACCTGGTCGAGCGGGTCGAGGCCAGCGAACTGTCCGACGACGAGCGCGTGTACCTCGAAGGGCTGATCGCCAAACCCGAAACGCCGCAGGCCCTTGCGGCCAGCGTCCGCTCGCCGGAAGAGGCCGCGCAGGTCTACCTCGCCGCATACATCGCGATCGACGCGGATACGCCGGACGAACGCTTCTGGCTCGACGACTTGGCCAACAGGCTGAGGCTCGACCCCCAACTCAGGGAGAACATCGAAATCGCTGCACGCGAATCGCTCGAACAAGCTTCGTAATGCGCTTGGCTCTCGTACATGATGCCGCCTGCCGGCATGAACGAGGAATGCCATTCGCATTTACCAAAGTTGGGCGAAAATGTAACAAATCCTTGACACGCGGCTTCGGCGGCACGATAATCACCATCCGCTCAAAGAAGAGTGGGCAGAAGCGTCAAGCGACGGACGCGGAATTCGGAGGTGAAATGCCACCGGGCACGCAACGCCGCGATAATCGCTGCGGTCTTCGTTGGGGCGGCAGCGTAGCGGCTCAATCCACAACGGACATGGCCGGAAGCGGTGTCATCGGGCCGCATCAGTGAGGCAAGGCCCAACCTAACCGCTTCCGGTTTGTCACTTTTGAGGAATGGAAATTGGACGCTCCGGTCGGGGCGTTTTTTTATTGGCAAATCGGGTGTTTTTTGATCCGGCACCGGCTCGATGAGATGAGCTCGAGCAATGGTGCCGCACCACTTTGTGCATTCTTGATCGGCTGCCGGTCCCGCCGCATCATGCCGCGGCAACGACCGGCCTTGAGTTGTCACATGCGCCGTTCGCTATTCGGCCTTTTGTCCCGGCAAAGCGCGTCTGCGGGCCGATCGGGCGGGTTCAATCGGCTTCGCGGCGCCTCTGGTACTGAACTCACAAAGGCGACGACCAATCGAACGCCGATCCAGAACCGGTTTGCGCGAGAACGCGATGACACGAGGTTCGATCACGCTCTTGTTCTCATTGTTCGTCGTGTGATCTTGGCCGAAAAGGCTACGGACTGTTCGGAACCCATGCTCTGAAGGCGCAGGAGGCCGTGGCATGAAAACGATCCTCGTGCCGACCGAAGCAAATGCAGTCATGCGTTCGACGCTTTCGACGGCATTGCTGGTGGCAAGGGATTTCAACAGTTACATCGAGGGGTTCGCGGTGAGGGTCGCGGTTCCGACCGTCGTCGCCATGGACGTCGCGCCCTCGGCATCGCTTGCCTTCTTCGAGGAAGAGAACGCGGAAGCCGCACGCAAATCGCGCGAGGTTTTCGAAGCCTTCATGCGCGAGCACGATGTGACGCGAACACGGCGGCCGCAGAACGCGCCGGCCTATGGCTGGCTCGACGAGGCGCCCGCGGGCGATAACTTCGTCGGCTATCACGGCCGCGTCTTCGACCTGATCGTGATCGGACGTCCGAGCGACGATCCCGGCGGGCCACATATGAGCACGTTCGAGGCGGCATTGTTCGAGAGCGGGCGGCCGATCCTGCTCGCCCCGCCCTCCCCGCCTGCGCAGCTCGGCCGCAATGTCCTGATCGCGTGGAACTGCAGCACCGAACAGGCGCGCGTGACCGCATTCGCCATGCCATTTCTTGAGCGCGCGGATCGCGTGACGATCCTCACCGTCGAGGGCGTCACGGTGCCGGGACCGTCGGGAGAGGAGATGGCGGCAAATCTCAGCCTGCACGGCATAACCGCCGACACATTGACGCTTCAAGGCGACAACCGCACCGCCGGGCCGATGATCCTCGACAAGGCGCGCGCGCTCGGCTGTGATCTCATCATTAAGGGCGCCTATACCCAGAGCCGGCTGCGGCAACTGATTTTCGGCGGCACCACCCGCCACCTGCTGATGCATGCCGATGTGCCGGTGCTCACCGCGCATTGAATATCGCGCGGCGCTGCGTTGCGTTTCGATTCCTTTCAGAGCGCGATGGCCTCAGGCTCAACCAATCGCGCTTCCATTCTGTTTGCTCGGTCGCATGATCGTGTCCGAAAAACATGCCAACTTTTCCGACCATGCTTTCGGGATTGATTTCCGAGCCTTTGGTTGGAGAGGGCGCCTTCCGAGCCTTTAAGCGATCTTATTAGTGCCCGCTTGCTCATCGGCCGCCCTTCCTTCGCGGCCGCCGACCCCCTAGGCTTGGGTGGCAGACCCCACCTTAGACAGCCAACGCAAGAAACGTTGATGCTCAAATTCCATCCTGAGCCAGGCACTATCCTCATCTGTGACTATGGCAAGGAGCCGGTCGAGCCTGAGATGGTGAAACGTCGTCCAGTCATCGTTATCTCTCCAAAGCTCAAGCGTCGGACCGGTCTATGCGCTGTCGTTCCGATGAGCACAACGGAGCCAACCTCGATTCAGGACTATCACTGCACCATCGGCATCGAGCCACCGCTTCCACCGCCCTTCGATTCGTCCGAAATGTGGGTGAAGGCCGATTTGATCGCCACAGTGGGATTCCATCGATTGGTCCTGCCCCGAACCGGCCGGGATCAGTATGGCAAGCGGAAGTACCTGACCGTTCGCATTTCTGCCGACCAGCTCAATGGAGTTTACCGCGCCGTTCTATGCGGACTTGGCATGGGCCACTTGACAGCCCATATCTAATTAGACGAGTTTTGTTACTGTACCTGCGCTGCCGAAAGGCATCAGGCTTTCAAGACCCCTCTTGGGGCAGCCGCGCACGTGCAATGACAAGCTGTGCGCGGTTCGGCTAGGGCCCCAGCTTCGCGCTCGGGGCCCTTGTCATTTCTGACCGCGAATCTCATCGGAACTGAAGCTCACAAAATATTTGACGTTGTTAGCATGCGCTGCCGCGGTGCTCTTTGTCTTACCAGGCAGCCGTGCCAGCGCATGGTGATGAGGCCGCATTCCGACGAGGTTTGTTCGGTCGCATGATCGTGTCCGAAAAACCTGCCAACTTTTTCGGGATCGTGCGCTAGAGCGCGATCCATTCAACCTGAATCGATCGCACTCTGTTTCTCTTTGTTTTGTCGCATGATCTTGTCCGAAAAGTCTGCCAACTTTTTCGGGATCGTGCGCTAGCGCCAGCGGCGGTGAATCCACAGCCATTGCTCGGGATGCTCGCGCACCCATCCTTCGATGATCGTGGTGATGAGCTGCATCGTTCCAGCGACATCGATCTCGCCATCGGCGTCGCGTGGTGGATCGAGCGGTGCGGTCATCTCGAAGCGGAAACGGTTGTCCGGCAGCCTCACCGCACGCGCGCCGTGGACCGGGCAGTCGAATCGCCGGGCGAACCGCGCAAGCATTGGATTGACCTTGCAAGGCCTGCCGAAAAACGTGACGTCGACCCCGCGCTCGGCATGCTGGTCGACCAGCATGGCGACGATCCAGTTGCGCTTGAGCGTATCGCGGATTCGGTACGGGGCATCGGGGCCGGCCGGCAACAACGTGACGACGCGTGCATCGCGCGCGGTGATCAGCGCCTTGGTGAAGAAACCGACGCCCGGATCGCGAAAGACGATGGAGAGCTTGCGATCGACGGAAAGCTCGCTGAGCGGCACGATCTCCCAGTTGGCGAGATGCGCGCAAAACACGAGCATGGGCTTGCTCTTGTCGTGCAGTCGCGACAACTGCGCGCTGGTTGCCTCGTCCACGATGATCCGGCCGAACTCATTACCGTTCCGGTCGTAATCCCACAGCCGATCAAGATGGGCGTATTCGGCCGCGATGCGTCCGAGATTGTCCCACATGCCGGCAAGAATCCGATCGAGCTCGGCATCGGTCTTGTCGGGGAACGCCGTGGCAAGCTGCGCCTTGGCGACTTGATGTCCGCGCAGCCGCGGGCCGATCAGGCGCACCAGCCAACTGGAGAAGGCTGCGGTGCGGTCGCGATCGAAGCACCGCAACAGGCGCAGGAACCACACGCCCATTTCGCCCGTCACGCTCACGGCCCCGCTCGTGTTCCGGCTACCTGTTGTTTCTACGCGCTGTTGATTCGATCTTGAGGGATTCCCGCTTTCGCGGGAATGAGCGGAATATAGAGCACGATCGCGAATCGGGCGCGGCCGATTCACGTTGAAGGAGTGGTGCTCGATGTGCATTCCGGGGCCAACACCGCACGAACGCCGGTCCCGGCACCGCGCGCAGGAGCGGCGGAAGACATGCTGCACGCATAGTCACGATGCCGGCTCGGCTTCCGTGAGCGCATCGTCGAGCGTCCGCTTGCAGGCGTCGAGCTGGTCGAGCGCCGCCTGTAGCCGTTGGCGGTCGGCCACCGATAACCCGGCCACAGGGATTGGCGCGACCGCGCGTTGAATGCGCTGCCCGCCTTCGTCCTCGCGCTCCTCGCCCGACCCGGCCGGACCGGATGGCGTGTCGTTCGCTCCAGCACGTAAGGCCAGCACGCCGGTCACGACCGACGACTCGCCGCTTTCACGCCCAGTCGCACCCACCTCGGCAGCCGCGCCCGTACGCATGTCGATATCCTCGACCGCCTCGGTCCACGCGGTACCGACGCCACCGTCGGCACGCTCACTCTCCTCCCCTTCCGGTTCAGGCGGAGAGGTCGGCTGGGGCGCGCCCTCATGCCAGACCGTCTGAACGAAACGCGGCCCCTGCTCACGCAGAATCTTCTGCACGCCGCGGATGGTGTAGCCCTGACCGTAGAGCAAATGGCGAATGCCGCGCAGAAGCTCGACATCGTCCGGACGATAATAGCGCCGGCCGCCACCGCGCTTCATCGGTTTGACGTGCTGGAACCGGCTCTCCCAGAACCGCAACACATGCTGCGGCAGATCAAGCTCGACCGCGACTTCGCTGATGGTGCGGAATGCGTCGGGCGCCTTGTTCACAACCGCCTCATGTTTCGAATCCGGCGCCGGCGATTATTCCCCGGCGCTCGCAGATGGCGAATTGATGCGTTGCTTGAGGATGGCGGACGGCTTGAAGACCATCACCCGCCGCGGCGAGATCGGCACTTCCTTGCCCGTCTTGGGATTGCGGCCGATCCGTTCGCCCTTCTTGCGAACGACAAAGGATCCAAAGGAAGAGAGCTTGACGGTTTCTCCGCGCTCCAGGCAGTCGGTGATCTCCTTGAGCACGAGTTCAACCAGCGCGGCCGATTCGGTCCGCGACAATCCCACTTTGTGGTAGACGGCTTCACACAAGTCCGCCCGCGTCACTGTTTTCGCGCTCATCGTCCCGGCCCCAGAGCCCACCAGAGTATTCATTATTTTTCAAGGATATGAGCTTGATTTTCCGCGGTCAACCGGGACCGTTGACAACGCAGGCGAGATTTGAAGGCCCACCGCCGATTTCACCACCGCACCAATGCCGCACCCCAGGTGAATCCGCCGCCGACGGCCTGCAGCAAGACGAGGTCGCCTGGCTTGATGCGGCCATCAAGAATCGCCGCGTCCAGGGCGAGCGGTATTGAGGCGGCCGACGTATTTCCGTGCCGCTCGACCGTGGAGATCACTTTTTCCGGCGCAATGCCCAGCCTGTTCGCTGCGCCGTCGATGATTCGCTGGTTGGCCTGATGCGGCACGAACCAGTCGACATCGCCGGCCGCATAGCCGGTGGCGCCGAACACTGATTCGACTGCATCACCGGTGCCGGCAACGGCATGACGAAAGACGTCGCGTCCTTCCATGCGCAGATGGCCCGCAGTCCCGGTCGAGGAAGGCCCGCCATCGACATAGAGCTTATCTTTGTACCGGCCGTCGGAGCGCAGGCTGGTGGCGAGCACGCCGCGGCTGTTCTGCGAGTTGGGCGCCGGTTCCGCCCGCAGCACGATCGCGCCGGCGCCGTCGCCGAACAGCACGCAGGTGGTGCGGTCCTTCCAATCGAGGATGCGCGAGAACGTCTCCGCCCCGATCACGAGCGCGTGCTTGAACGCACCGTTCTTGAGAAAATTGTCGGCGGTCGCCAACGCGAAGACGAAGCCCGAGCACACCGCCTGAACATCGAAGGCAACGCCTTGGGTGATTCCGAGCCCGGCCTGCACCGTGACCGCGCTTGCCGGAAAGGTATTGTCCGGCGTCGCGGTCCCAAGAACGATCAGGTCGATCTCTTTGGGGTCAAGCGCGGCCGCGTCCAACGCGGCGCGCGCCGCATGAAGCGCGAGATCGGAGGTGAGCTCACCCGGCGCAGCGATATGACGCTCGGTGATGCCGGTGCGCTGCGCGATCCAGGCGTCGGACGTGTCGACCATGTCCACGAGGTCGGCATTGGTGAGGACCCGGCTGGGAAGATAACTGCCACAACCGACGACGACAGAACGCTTGGTGGTCACGAGGCCACCCCGCGGATTGGCTCGGCCGACATGTCGGGCGTTAACGGGCCGAGCGTCTGGCTAATCTTGGCGAGGAGATCGTAACGCGCCATGTCGTAGCCGAGATCGACGGCCGCCGCGAAACCTTCTGCGTCGGTACCCCCGTGGCTCTTGATCACCACACCGTTGAGTCCGAGAAAGACACCGCCATTGACCTTACGTGGGTCCATTTTTTCCTTAAGCGTGTTAAAGGCTTGGCGCGCGAAGAGATAGCCGATCCTTGCCGCGAGCGTCCGGCTCATCGCGCCCCTGAGGTAGGCGGCGATCTGTTTAGCCGTCCCTTCGGCCGTCTTCAAGGCGATGTTTCCCGCAAATCCCTCCGTGACCACAACGTCGACGGTGCCCTTGCCGATATCATCGCCCTCGACGAAGCCGCGATAGTCCAAGTGATCGCGCGCCATGGTGCGCAGAATGCGATGGGCATCGCGCACCTCTTCCAATCCCTTGACCTCCTCGACTCCGATATTGAGCAATCCGACGGTTGGATGATCGAGGTCGAACACCACGCGCGCCATGGCGTTGCCCATGATTGCAAGCTCGACCAGATGATCCGCGTCGGCGCCGATCGTTGCACCGACATCGAGCACGATCGACTCGCCCTTCAGCGTCGGCCACAAGGCGGCGATGGCGGGCCGGCCGATACCGGCCATGGTCCGCAGGTGGAACTTGGCCATTGCCATCAGCGCACCGGTATTGCCCGCCGAGACCGCAACGCCCGACTGCCCTTTCTTGACCGCGTCGATCGTCAGCCACATCGAGGAGTGCCAGCGGCCCTGGCGCAGGGCCTGGCTCGGTTTGTCGTCCATCTTCACGGCGACATCGGTGTGGACGATCCGGGCGGCTTCGCGGAGCTTCGGCCGGGTCGCGAGCAACGGTTCGAGCACCCGCTCGTCGCCGAAGAAAACCATTTCAGCATCAGGGTGGCGCGCATGCGACAGCTCGGCGCCGGCGACCACGACCGCGGGCCCGTGATCGCCACCCATTGCGTCCAGCGCGATTGAGACCTTATCGGGCATTTCGTTGCCGGCCTTGGCGGGATGATCGGAACGCTCAGCCGGTCAAGCCAGCCGGGCAGGTATTGCTGCGAAGGCGTGCGACAATAGCGTGTTCACCGGCGATGACAATGCGTTAAGTCAGTCAATTTGGGCCATCGCCATAGGCTTTTCGCCTCACCGATCGCCCTCGCCGCGCCGTCCCTTCAAGGCCGCGAGCGCCGCGAACGGGCCCTCCTGCTCAGCGGCGGTCGTCGGCATTGCGAATACCGCTCCCGGCTTGCGCGGATAGGGATCGATGCCGAGCACCAGGAACTCAGTCGCGACCTCCCCGAGGTCGACACAGCCATTCTGCAGCGGCTCGGGCGGCACCGCCTCTGGGGCGCCTTGCGACATCGCTGAGGCCTCGCTTGCAGGAGCCGGCGCGAAGATGAGGTCGACCGTTTCGGAGATATTGTTCTCAATCGGTTCCAGCGTCACGACGCAGGTCTGCCCGACGGTTGCCGATATCTCCCCCGTCACCTGCAGCCCGCGCCCATGCCGGGTGACCATAAAATCCGCTTCCAGGCGAGGCAGGGCCCGCAGCCCGGCAAATCGCGCAATCCGATCACGCAACGCCGGATCGGCATCAAGGTGCAGGGCTTTTCCACCGTCCGGCACCTCCTCGACCCGCACCGGCACGCTCCAGGGAGAGTTGGAGGCCATGGTTTGTTCTCCTTCACGCAAACACGCCAGTGATGCGGCACCAACGCTTGGGCTCGTCTCATCGTGTTGGCGCCGCATCAAAAAGTCTGCCAGTTTTTCGGGATCATGCTCGAGACGACACACCGGACCCTCTCGCACCAGGCTTCGCCCGGCAAGATATGGGAAACCCGACAGGGGCACGCCACGATCACGCCATAGAACGCGGCAATGGTTCAAGGATCGGCTGCGGACCAATGCCTCGGTGGAGCTGTTGGCGCGTTGAAGTCCGGGCCCTATTGGATTACAGCATTTTCCGGTAAAGATGGTCTTCGGGCTTGATTTCCTGGAGGAATGATCTCGCCGCAGAAAGTGCGACACGGTCGAGGGGGAGACCAAGTTTGCGCCGAGAGGATCCTGAGCGCCGTTATCGTTCGCTGCGTTCGGCCGCGTTCGCGATCGTGATCGCGACGCTGCTCGCAGGGTGCTTCACCCAGACCTATCAGCGCGGCTACCTGCTTCCCGACGGGGCGCTCGAACAAGTGCAGCTCGGGATTTCGCAGGAACAGGTGCTGATCATTCTTGGCACGCCCTCGACGGTCGCGACGGTGAGCGGCGAGGTGTTCTACTACATCTCCCAGAAATCGCAGCAGACCTCCTTCCTACCGCAGCGTGAAGTCGACCGCCGCGTCATCGCCGTCTATTTCGACCAGGACCGCAGGGTGGCGCGGCTCGCCAATTACGGCATCAGAGACGGCAGGGTGTTCGACTTCGTCAGCCGCACGACGCCGTCTTCCGGGAAAGAACTCAATTACGTGCGGTACATGTTGAAAGCATTGACGATCTAGCGAGCGCGCCTGCCCAGAACGATACAGTCCTGTTTGTCCTCTTCCGAAAAGAAGGGTTGCCGCGCCAATCGCGCAACAACCTTATGATTGATGACGAGCGAGCGAAGCGGCGCGTCTCCGGCCATCAATCGTCGAGACTTCGGCCGTCGGCCGGCGCCTCCCCGCGCAGCTTGTAGGTCGGTTAGGCAGGCGCGCAGCGCCGTAACCCACCATCGGCATGGCCAAAATAGGAGGCAGTGGGTTATGCGCCTTCCGGCGCTGATCCGCCCTACGGGCCACCCTACGGGCCACCCTACGCGTTCTTGGCGGCAGAACCGCCAATGCCACCGGCATACCTCTCCCCGCTTGCGGGGAGAGGTCGACGCGCGAAGCGCGGCGGGTGAGGGGCCAGCAGCCTGACCAGCGATAGAAGGCGATCTTCGCGGTGGGTTACGCGCCTTGCGGCGCTGACCCACTCTAAGGGCTAACCCACCCTACGCGTTCTTTGGCGGCAGAACTGCCAATGCCGCCATAACAGCTATCCCCGCGTGCGGGGAGAGGTCGACGCACGAAGCGCGGCGGGTGAGGGGCAGCAGCCCACGCGAAAGGGAACAAGACCCCTCATCCGGCTCGCGGCGAAAGCCGCTCGCCACCTTCTCCCCGCAAGCGGGGAGAAGGTAAATCCTTGCACGCGGTGAAAAGCTAACGTCCCCGGCAGGCGGGGACGTGCACCTCCCCCTGAAAGGGGGAGGTCGGTTTGCGCAGCAAACCGGGAGGGGGTCAAGATGCGGCCTGCACGGCCCCCCGGATCGAGCGCCGTCAGTGCGCCAGCACGGCGAGCAGCAGCAAGGCGACGATATTGGTGATCTTGATCATCGGGTTCACGGCGGGGCCCGCCGTGTCCTTGTAGGGATCGCCGACCGTGTCGCCGGTCACGGACGCCTTGTGGGCCTCGGAGCCCTTGCCGCCGTAATTGCCGTCCTCGATATACTTCTTCGCATTGTCCCAGGCGCCGCCACCCGAGGTCATCGAGATCGCCACGAACAGGCCGGTGACGATCACACCGAGCAGCATCGCGCCGACCGCCGAGAAGGCCGCCGATTTGCCCTCGGCGCCGCCGCCGGCGACGAAGTAGATCACGATATAGACGACGATCGGTGACAGCACCGGCAGCATCGAAGGAACGATCATCTCCTTGATGGCCGCCTTGGTCAGCATGTCGACAGCCGCCCCGTAATCGGGCTTCTCGGTGCCCTGCATGATACCGGGCTTCTCACGGAACTGCCGGCGCACCTCCTCAACGATCGAGGAGGCGGCGCGGCCGACCGCGGTCATGCCCAAAGCGCCGAAGAGGTAGGGCAACAGGCCACCGAACAAGAGGCCGGCCACGACATACGGATTACTCAAGGCGAAGTCGGGCTCAACGCCCTGGAAGAACGGGTACTGGGTGCCATTGGCGATGAAGAATTTGAGATCTTCATTGTAGGCGGCAAACAGCACCAGCGCGCCAAGGCCGGCCGAGCCAATGGCATAGCCCTTGGTCACCGCCTTGGTGGTGTTGCCGACCGCATCGAGCGCGTCGGTCGACTTGCGCACCTCCTTGGGCAGCCCCGCCATCTCGGCGATGCCGCCGGCATTGTCGGTCACCGGGCCGAAAGCGTCGAGCGCCACGATCATGCCGGCGAGCGAGAGCATCGTCGTCACGCTGATCGCGATCCCGAACAGGCCGGCAAGGCCGTAGGTGACGAGAATGCCGGCGATGATGACGATGGTCGGCAGCGCGGTCGACTCAAGTGAGACCGCAAGGCCCTGGATGATATTGGTGCCGTGGCCGGTGACCGAAGACTTCGAGATCGACTGCACCGGTCGGAAATGCGTACCGGTGTAGTATTCGGTGATCACCACGATGAGCGTGGTCACGACGAGGCCGATCACGCCGCAAATCCACAGCGAGAGCCCGGTGAAGCCCGCATTCGGGAGCTCGCCGAAGCCGGTCAGCAGGTAGACCACGATCCCTATGCCGAAAATCGACAACACGCCGGTCGCGATCAGACCGCGATAGAGCGCGCCCATGATCGACTGGTTCGCCGGCAGCTTCACGAAGAACGTGCCGATGATCGAGGTGAGCACGCAAACCCCGCCGATCGCGAGCGGCAGAGTCATCATGGTGAGCAGTTGCGGCGTGTTCACGAAGAAGATCGCCGCCAGCACCATGGTGGCGACCATGGTCACCGCATAGGTTTCGAACAGGTCGGCCGCCATGCCGGCGCAGTCGCCGACATTGTCGCCGACATTGTCCGCGATCGTCGCCGGATTGCGCGGGTCGTCCTCGGGAATTCCGGCTTCGACCTTGCCGACGAGGTCGCCGCCGACATCGGCGCCCTTGGTGAAAATGCCGCCGCCGAGACGGGCGAAGATCGAGATCAGCGAGGCGCCGAAGCCGAGCGCCACAATGGCGTCGATGACCACGCGTCCATTCGGATCAAAGCCCATCGTGCCGACGAGGAAGCCGAAATAGATCGTGACGCCGAGGAGCGCGAGGCCGGCCACCAGAAGGCCGGTGATTGCGCCCGATTTGAACGCCATTTCGAGGCCGCCCGCGAGCGAGCTGATCGCGGCCTGCGCGGTGCGTACATTGGCGCGCACCGAGATGTGCATGCCGATGAAGCCCGCCGCGCCCGACAAGACCGCGCCAATAGCAAAGCCGGCCGCCACCAGCCAGCCAAGAAGAAGCCCGACGATCACGAAAATCACGACGCCAACAATGCTGATCGTCAAGTATTGGCGTTTGAGATAAGCCGACGCGCCCTCGCGGACCGCGGCGGCTATTTCCTGCATCCGTTCCGAACCCGCATCCGCCCGCATGACGGACTGCGTCGCCCAGATGGCGTAAACGACTGAAAGCGCCCCGCACAGGACGATCAACCATAAAGCTGTCATCGCCGACCCCGACTGTATCGATTGTTGATTGGCTGTTTGTTCTGATTGGCCGGGACGCTTCGTTCCCAGCGCTTAAGAGATCGGCCGGTCCCCGGCTCCAGCCGCGGACAAACCATTGCCAAAATCCTATTTGCGACGCAATGGGAATTACGCAGGTCGCACGATAAGATGACGTATCGTCACGGGATCGTCGGCGGATTTGCACCGACGGTGCAGCACGCCTGCTAAGGAGCGTATGGATCGTGCAGCAATCCGAGGCTGCAATGACATCATCTTCAAGCTGAACATGAGAACGACGCTATCTTCAAGCCGAACACGAAGAAGCTGTCAAAAACTAAAGGACCACGAGCTGAATCGCGATAGAATCACGGGGCATGTGCCATCGCCGACCTTGCTCGCCCGCTTCAGGACCGAACCCGCGCGAGCGAAGGATCTTGCCGATCTTCTTGCCGAGCAGCTTGGCAGCGCGACGGCCGTGGCCGCCTACGAGGACGGCGGGTTGTGGTGCGTGGAGGTCCAATTTGCCGATTCCGTTGACCCGCATGCCGCCCGCAACGCGCTGCAACCCGTTGTCGGAACAGAAGCAATGCGGGACCTGCGCTTTGAGACGGTCACGGCGCGCGATTGGGTCGCCACCAGCCTCGCCGGCCTGCAGCCGGTTGAGGCCGGCGGCTTTATCGTCCATGGCGCGCATGATCGCGCCCGAATCCCTGTGAACCGCATTGCGATAGAGATCGAGGCGGCACTCGCCTTCGGTACGGGTCATCACGGAACGACCCGAGCGTGCCTCTTGGCGCTCGATCGCCTCGCCAAAACGCAAGCGAAAAAGCGGCGCCTGGGCCGAGCACGCCGGCCGGGAACCTCGAGCCGGGTCGCGGCACTCGACGTCGGGACCGGAACCGGCGTGCTCGCCATCGCCGCAGCAAAACGGCTTCACGGCCGCGTGCTCGCAAGCGACATCGACCCCGCGGCGGTCAGGATCGCCGCGGAGAATGCAACGCGTAATGGCGTGAGCATGCGCGTTACCAACGTTCGGGCCGACGGCCTCGCCGCCGGGCCGATCCGTCGCGCGGCGCCCTACCCGCTCGTCTTCGCCAATATTCTGCTTGCGCCGTTGCAAAAACTTGCCGGCCCGCTTGCGCGCCTAACAGCACCCGGCGCGCAAGTGGTTCTCTCCGGACTGCTCGCAAGACAGGCGAATGCAGCGGTCGCGACCTACCGGTCGCACGGACTACGGCTTGACCGACGTATCATCCTCGACGGCTGGGCGACCCTCGTTCTCCGAAGACATGGCGACCGAAGGTCCCGTCCCCGCCGCGAGACCCAGGTTACCCGCCGCCGGTGAGAGCACGCCCTGAGGCCGCCTTCTCCCGTTCGCGAACGAGCAAGCGATACTCGTCGATATCGCCGAGGAGTTCGCGATACTGGTCGATCATGCGCTCGGCCTGGGCCATTCGTGCCCGGCACATCGCATCATAGATGCGCGTCCACAGTCCCTTTTTTTGGGGTTCCACGTCAGGAAGCGACGCGACGTGGTCAAGGTCTAGAAGTGTCATGGCGATCGTTCCTTTCGTGAACCGAATCGCCCTCCGGTTTCCCCCTGGATTGAGGCTCACATAAGCCATCCCCAGGAAAACAACTAGTTACCGCGGTGCATCGCGAACCAGCGCCAGCCGCATGGCAGAAAACAACAGGCAGTAAGAGCCCTATAGATTTGGAAGATTATTTCCGAAATCTCGCCTCTTCCGACTGAATATTGTGCGCTCATTTCTGGCGCATGCCAGCCATGCGGCCTTGATGCGCTTTCTGCGACGAACGGTCTCTGCCTGCATCGAACGAAAACGCTGGTAACGCGGCGCCAACGCTTGAGCCCGTCTCATTGTGTTGGTGCCGCATCACAAGGCATCGGATTAGCTAGTGTTTCGGGCTGACGGTCCGGGGTCGGACCGTCAGAGAAGGAAACACTAGCCGTCAGACGATGATCGCCCGTTGCAGCAGCTTGGGAGCGCCGATAGCCTGCCCCGCCATGCCTGCAACGCTGTTTCAGTCCTTTGATGATTCGGCCGAACGAGCGGCGAGCGCGCCGCGTCTCGAAGCGCTGCGCGCCGAGCTCGCCCGGCACGGGTTAGGTGGCTGCGTCGTGCCGCGCGCCGATCGTCACCAGAATGAATATGTAGCCCCCGCCGACGAGCGCCTGCGCTGGCTCACCGGCTTCACCGGATCGGCCGGCCTTGCGATCGTGCTTGCCGAGCGCGCCGCGCTGTTCGTCGACGGCCGCTACACACTGCAGGCCGGTGATGAAGTCGATACCGACCTGTTCGAGATCGTCCATGTGATCGAGACGTTGCCGTCCAAATGGCTGGAGTCGAACCTGCCCGCGGGCACGACGCTCGGCTATGATCCCTGGCTGCACACGGCGGAATCGGTGGAAAAGCTCGCGGCAAGCTGCGCCAAAGCGGGCGGTGCCTTCGTTCCCGCCGAGCCGAACCTGATCGATGCGATCTGGACCAATCGCCCGGCCCCGCCGCTCGGCCCTATCGTCCTGCATGACGCGCGTTTCGCAGGTGAACCCGCCACCGCAAAGCTCGATCGCCTTCGCGCCAAGCTCCGCGAAAAGAAGGCCGATCGGCTGGTCGTATCCGATCCGCAGGCGCTTGCCTGGCTCTTCAACATTCGCGGGAGCGATGTTGCGCACACCCCGCTGCCGCTCGGCTTCGCGCTCGTTCCCGCCGACGGCCGGCCGTCGCTCTATGTCGATCCGCGCAAGCTGAGCGAACAGGTGCGCGCGGCGCTGGCGCCGATCACGGATATCGCGCCGCCCGAGGCGTTCATGCGCGACCTCGCTGCGTGCGCTGGCGACGGCAAGGTGATCCTGCTCGATCAGGCAACGGCGGCGCAGGCGATCACCGCGACCATCGAGCAGGCAGGCGGCAAGGTCGTGCGCGGCCCCGATCCGATCGCAGCGATGAAGGCGGTGAAGAACGCCGTCGAAATCGAAGGCGCGCGCGCAGCGCAGCGGCGCGACGGCGCGGCACTCACACGGTTTCTCGCCTGGCTCGACCGCGAGGCGCCAAATGGCGGGCTCACCGAAATCGATGCGGTCGAAGCACTGGAGCACTTCAGGCGCGACACCAATCTCTTGAAGGACATCTCCTTCCCGACCATCGCAGGGTCGGGGCCGAACGGCGCGATCGTCCATTACCGGGTGACAGGCAACACCAATCGCCGGCTGGCACCCGGCGAGTTGTTTCTCATCGATTCCGGCGGGCAGTACGAGGACGGCACCACCGATGTCACCCGGACCGTCGCGATCGGCACCGCGACCGAGGAGATGCGCACGCGCTTCACGCTTGTGCTGAAGGGGCATATCGCGATCGCGCGCGCCGTCTTTCCGGAAGGCACGACCGGCGCGCAGCTCGACAGTTTCGCCCGCGCCGCGCTATGGGCAGCCGGCTTCGACTTCGACCACGGCACCGGCCACGGCGTCGGCAGCTATCTCTCGGTGCACGAGGGGCCGGCGCGCATTTCCAAGCTCGGCACGGTGGCGCTTGAACGCGGCATGATCCTGTCGAACGAGCCCGCCTACTACAAGGAGGGCGCCTACGGCATCCGCATCGAGAACCTGGTGCTGGTGATCGAGGCGCCGCCCGTCGCCGGCGCGGAAAAGCCGCTGAACGCATTCGAGACGCTCACCCTTGCGCCGATCGATCTGCGCCTTGTCGAACCAAAGCTGATGACGGCCGAGGAGCTCACTTGGCTTAACAGCTATCACGCTCGCGTGCGCGCGACGATCGGCCCGCTGGTGGACGACGAGACGCGGACCCGGCTCGGCGCAGCGACCCGCGCGATTTCATGAGCCGTCGGCAAAGACGCGGTAGCGCATCCTATTCCGTTCATACCCGCGCAAGCGGGAATCCAGCTTCTTTGCTCTCCTGGGTCCCCGCTTGCGCGGGGACGAACGGCAAGTCGGCCACGTCAGCTTCAACTCGCGGAGATTAGTCTGAGGCCCGATCAAGCTGGCTTAACTGCCGCTCATCAGCCGTCGGCAAAGACGCGGTAGCGCAATGGCACGATGCCGACGCGCTGACCGGCCGTCACCTCGTGCGCGCGCGGAACATCCACCTCGATCGTCTGATCGCTGTCTGCAAGCAAGATCTCGACGCGACGCGCGGCACCGATGCCATGCAGGCGCTGCACCGTCCCCTGCAGCGCCGCATTCACCGGCATGCCGATGCCGACATCGTAGGGCCGGATGAACAATCGCGCCGGGCCGGTCTGGACGTCGGGCGCACCAAGGCTGGTCGGCTTGCCGGCGTGAAGCACGGCGCCCTTTTCGACCGTGACCGGTATGATGATCGACTCGCCGATGAAGGCGTGCACGAACGCGGTGGCCGGCTCCTCATAGACGTCTTGCGGGGCGCCGATCTGTTCGATCCGGCCCTCGTCCATCACCACCACCCGGTCGGCGACTTCGAGCGCCTCCTCCTGGTCGTGGGTCACGAATACCGAGGTGACATGGATATTATCGTGCAGATTGCGCAGCCAGCGCCGCAATTCCTTGCGTACCTTGGCATCGAGCGCGCCGAACGGCTCGTCGAGCAGCAGCACGCGCGGCTCGATCGCGAGCGCGCGCGCGAGCGCAACGCGCTGGCGCTGGCCGCCGGAGAGCTGGCTCGGATAGCGGTCGGCGATCGAGCGAAGCTGGATGAGATCGAGCAGCCGCTCGACCCTCTCGCGCAGCTCGGACTCGCGCAGCCGCGACGCGCGCGGGCGCACGCGCAGGCCAAAGGCCACATTCTCGAACACGCTCAAATGGCGGAACAGCGCGTAGTGCTGAAACACGAAACCGACATTGCGCTCGCGCACGCTGCGTTCGGAGGCATCCTCGCCGCCGAACAGAATGCGGCCTTGCTCGGGCCATTCCAGCCCGGCGATGATGCGCAGAAGCGTCGTCTTCCCCGAGCCCGACGGTCCGAGCAGCGCGACGAGTTCGCCGCTCCTGACTTCAAGGTCGACATTGTCGAGCGCGGCGAAAGCGCCGAACCGCTTGGTGACGTTGTGGATACCGATGTCCATCCCGTTACTCCGCGGCGGCGCGGCGCTCCAGCAGCACCTTGGCGATGAGCGTCACGAGCGCGAGCAGCGCGAGCAACGAGGCGACCGCGAAGGCCGCCGTGAACTGATACTCGTTGTAGAGGATTTCGATGTGGAGCGGCATGGTATTGGTCTCGCCGCGAATATGGCCGGAGACCACCGACACCGCGCCGAACTCGCCCATCGCCCGCGCATTGCACAGCAGCACGCCGTAGAGCAGCGCCCATTTCACATTCGGCAATGTCACGCGGAAGAAGGTCTGCAGGCCGGAAGCGCCGAGCGAGATCGCCGCCTCCTCGTCCTGCGTACCCTGTTCCTGCATCAGCGGGATGAGTTCGCGGGCAACGAAGGGAAAAGTCACGAACACGGTCGCGAGCACGAGCCCCGGCAGCGCGAACAGAATCTGGATGTCATGGGCCTGCAGAAACGCGCCGAAATAGCCTTGCGCGCCGAACAGCAGCACGAAGACGAGACCGGCGATAACCGGGCTCACCGAGAACGGCAGGTCGATCAGGGTGATCAACACACTCTTGCCGGGGAAGTCGAACTTGGCGATCGCCCAGGCGGCGACCAGTCCGAACAGCAGATTGAGCGAAACCGAAATCGCGGCGACCACCAGCGTGAGCCTGATCGCCGCGACCGCATCGGGTTCGACGAGGGCGGCAAGGTAAGGCCACAGGCCGTGCATGAATGCCTGCTGGAACACGGTGATCAGCGGCAGCACCAGGAACACGACGAGAAACGCAACGGCAAGCGCAACGATCAAAAAGCGGACCGCGGCCGGCTCGCGCCGGACCTCATCGCCGTCCTCGTGCGGTCCTGCGCGCGCATTGCGACGTTGGAGGATTGTGTTCGCGAGCGCCATCGCCGCAGCTCACAGCCGGCCGGTGCGCAGCTCCGACCACCGCTGCAGCCGGTTGATCGCGAGCAGGATCAGGAATGAGGCGATCAGCATGACCACCGCGATCGCGGTCGCGTCGGCATATTTGAACTCCTCCAGGCGAATCATGATCAGGAGCGGCGCGATTTCCGACACGTTCGGCAGATTCCCGGCGATGAAGATGACCGAGCCATATTCGCCGACGGCGCGCGCAAAGGCGAGCGCAAATCCCGTCAACAAGGCGGGAACGACGAGCGGCAGAATCACCCTGGTGAAGGTCTGCCAGCGGCTGGCCCCGAGCGTCGCCGCCACTTCCTCGAGTTCGGCATCAAGATCGAGCAAGACCGGCTGCACCGTGCGCACGACGAAGGGCAGTCCGATAAAGACCAAGGCCACCAGGATTCCAAGCGGGGTGAATGCCACTTTGATCCCGGCGAGCGCGAGCACACTGCCGAGCCAGCCGTTTTCGGCGAACAGCGTCGTAAGCGCAATCCCTGCGACCGCGGTCGGCAGCGCGAAGGGAATGTCGACGATCGCGTCGAGCAGGCGTCGGCCGGGGAACTGATAGCGCACCAGCGCCCAGGCCACGAGCCCGCCGAACACGAGATTGATGACCGCCGCCACCAGGGACAGACCGAAGCTCAGCTTGAACGCATTCAGCGCCCGGCGGCTCGTCACGATCGCCCAAAACTCGGCGAAGCTGAGCGTCGCCGTCTGCAGGAACAGCCCGGCAAGCGGAATGAGCACGATGAGCGCGAGCCACGTCAATGTCACGCCGAGGGTGATCCCGAAACCGGGGAGCACGCTCGGCCGACGCCGCAAACGCGGACGCGCCGCCCCCATCGTCGCGCGATACTTCATGCGGGCGCCGATGCTAGAGCGCGATCGCTTCAGGCTGAATCAACCGTGCTCTCCTTCTCTTTGTTCTTGTCGCATGATCTGGTCCGAAAAGCCTGCCAGCCTTACTGGCCGGAGATTTGGTCGAAGATGCCGTTATCGGCGAAGTGCTTTTGTTGCACGGCGCGCCAGCCGCCGAGCAAGCCGTCGACGGTGAATAGTTCGAGCTCGGGAAACAACGCGGCATATTTCCGGGCGGTCTTTGCATCGCGCGGGCGGTAATAGTGTTTCGCGGCGATCTCCTGACCCTCCTTGCTGTACAGGAAACGCAGATAGGCTTCCGCCGTCGCGCGCGTTCCGTTCCGCTCGACGGTCTTGTCCACAATGGCGACCGGCGGTTCGGCGAGAATCGAGATCGACGGGGTGATGATCTCGAACCGGTCCTTGCCGAACTCGTTGATCGCAAGGAACGCCTCGTTCTCCCACGACAGAAAGACATCGCCGACGCCGCGCGCAAGAAAAGTGATCAATGACGCCCGCGCCGCGGTGTCGAGCACCGGCACATTGGCGTAGATCGCCCTGACGAAATCCTTGGCCTTGGCCTCGCTACCGGTGGTCTTCAGCGCATAGCCCCAGGCGGCGAGGTAGTTCCAGCGTGCCCCGCCGGAAGTTTTCGGGTTCGGGGTGATCACGGTGACGTCCGGCCTGACGAGGTCGTCCCAATCCTTGACGTTCTTCGGGTTCCCCTTGCGCACGACGAAGACGATGGTCGAGGTATAGGGTGCCGACTGGTATGGCAATCGGCTTTGCCAGTCCGCCGCGATGATGCCGCGATCGGCGATCGCGTCGATGTCGTAGGCGAGCGCCAGCGTCACCGCATCCGCTTTCAGCCCGTCGATCACCGAGCGCGCCTGGCGGCCGGAGCCGCCATGTGACTGCTTGATCCTCACCGTGCGGCCGGTTGTTTCCTGGTATTGTGCGGCAAAGGCGCGATTGACCTCGGCATAGAACTCACGCGTCGGATCGTAAGACACGTTGAGCAGCGTGACGTCGGCAGCGTAGGCCGTGCCAAGGAGCAAGAGCGGCACGGCAGTCGCGATCAGTCGCCTCATGGCCTCCTCCCGCGCGGCCCGGCGAGGCCGAACGCATCAAGCGAATGCATGGTCAATTCCCGCCCAGATACAGCATCCAGGAATTCAGCATATAGGTGAAGAGCAGCGCGAAGCTCACCCAGCCGCCGACCTTCAAGACACGCGTCGCGGGACGGACGTAGAGCGCAACCACGGCGGCGGCGCTCATCATGATCGCCGAAACGCCGGAGATGGCATTGGTCGACGAGGTGTCGGCGAAAAGCGGCCCCTTCATATAGGCGATGTCGTCATAGGCAAGGATCGTGACATTGAACAGGTTGCTGCCAAACAGATTGCCGATCGCAAGGTCCACCGCCCCGATGCGGATCGCGCCGAGGGTCGAAGCCGTCTCCGGCAAGGTCGTGGCGGCGGCGACGAGCAGCGTGCCGACGAAGGACTGCCCCCATCCCATCGCTTCCGCAAGGTCAAGCGCGGCGAACGGGATCGCAACGCCCGCAACCACCACGATCGCGCTGGCGATGGCGTATCGTATGACTGCCCCCGACGTCGAGTAGCTGCCATAGATCTCGATCTCTTCCGTTTCGGTCGATACACGCCGCTCCTGAACGTAGAGCGATCGCATCGCAACGACATATAAGAGCAGGATCAGCGGCGTGTAGATGCCGATATGTCCGAGCCGGAGCGCGGCGTCGTCTTTGGCGAGAAGGCCGAAGACAACAAGGCCGATCAGGATGATGGAAAAGCCCGCCACCAGGATGTGGCCGGAACTCGCCTTCCGGTAGATCGGCATTTCGCGGTACAGGAAGTCGAGAAACGCCAGCAGCAGCAGGTTGAAGACGCAGGCGCCGAGCACATTGCCGACGGCGATGTCGGGTGCGCTCGCAAGCGTGACCGACGAGAGTCCGGTTACGAGTTCCGGTAGCGACGTGACCGTTGCCACCAGGACCACGCCGATCCAGGTTCTGCCAAGGCCGGTCTTCTCGGCAATGACATCGCCATAACGAGCGAGTTGATAGCCCGCCAGCGCGATCGCGAGGGCGCAGGCGAGAAACTCAGACCAGGCGATGAACATCGCTCTTCCGCCCACGCGCATGCAACAGATCGCCGCCTTGATAGAACGGGCCGTTCGGACCGGTCAATCCAACCGGCTGGAACCGGCAGTTCACCGGCGATGCACGCGCACCGTAGACAAAAGCAAGCGGCGGCCGGGACGACCCTGCCGCCGCGAGATTGAATATCGTTGTCGTGAGATGAAAGTCGCTCTCTTGTACCGCCTGCGATGATCAGTTCACCCGCGACCAAGTCTGGCCGCCGCAGACGAGACCGCCGAAAGCGCAGCCCCTGACCTGCAGCCTGTCGGCGCCCTTGAGCGCGATCGTGGACTTGTAGGTGCGACCGTCCTTGGCGTTGTAGATTCGGCCTTTCCAGCGCTTGCCGCTCGGCTTCATGTTGATCAGGACCGGCATGCCGATGACCGAGCGATTACGCAGCTTCGGATTCGGGTTGTTCCGGTCGCGGTCTTTTGGGTTCTTCGCAGCCGAAACGTAACCGCACAGATTGGCGCCACACGGCTCGATGCGAACCCGGCCCTCGCCTTTTTGGACGCGCCATTCGCCGATCGGGCTTGGCTTCGTCGGTTTCTTGATCGGCGCGGGAGCGGGATCGGATGCGACCGCCATCACCTTCGGCTTGGTCCGAGCAGTGCTCTTCACTTGGGGGGCAATGTGGGCAGGCACGGCTGCCGCGACCTTCTGCTCAGCCGGAGCCGTGCGAGAACCGGTGGTGATGGGCACGGCCGGAACCACAGCCGCTAGCTTGCGCTTCGGCTCCGGCACCATGTCGCCTTCCGCGTCGTCCGCGTCATCCGCATCCGATAAGAAGCTCGAGCCGAACATGTTCGTGAGCGTCTTCGACGAAATGCCCGGAAGCTTGAACACCCGGCGCTTGCCGTCCTGCGTCCAGGAGACCGAGGCGCACAAATCTTCCTTGCAGTTTTCATTGAAATGAATGCGTGCCTTCGCGCCCTCGACTGGGATTTCGAAGACCGAATCGGCGCAAGCAGCCGTGCTGGCCAGAGCGAACATCGTCGCCAAACCGAGCGTTCTCATGGTTTCCTCCGATCCGTTGGGGCTCAATTCCCGTACCCAGGATCGACTATGCGCTTCTCCTCGCCGCGCGTTTGTGAGCTGGCTCACACAACGGGTCGGGCGAGATGGTTCCGGCGAACCTCGTCGGAGCGGGCGGTGGATTGCGGGGTCAGGCTGCGGGCAAAGACGGCGAATCGGCTATCACCGGAGCGGAAAGAACGTGTTTCGATGACGGAGTCTCACGATGCAGGCTCGGCTCTCCGGCAGGCTCGTCGACATGGCGAGCGCGATCGCAAGCTCGGTGGAGGCGCAAGGCGGCCGCGGCCTGTCCGCGGTTCACGCCGCGTTGCTCGCCTCGCGATTGTTCGAAGCGATCAAGGCCGAGCGCGCGGCGCTCGACCCTTCAGATTGCCGCACACGCGCTCTGCTCGATGACCTGCTCGGCGATTGCGAGCGGCTTGCTCAGGCCGGAGACCGGCTCACGGTGCGGCTGAACTCGCTATCGCGCGCAATGGCGAATGGCCTTTCCGACCCGCGGCACCGGCGATTACGACAGGGTGCACAGCCTGCACCGCCAACTCAGCAGTTGCGGCTATTCCAGGTCATCGAGGGAGGGAACCCCGGCGATAAATAGACTTAGTATCAGAGGCTTGTTTAAACTATCTCGTACAATGCCTGAGGTCTTGTCCGGATCTTCAACCGTCCCCTAGTCCAACACCCCATCCTAAGGAGCCGACCGAAGGTCGGCGTCTCGAACTTATCCTCCCCCGCTACACGCGGGGGAGGATAACAGAAGGCTGCCAATTTTTCGGGATCATGGCCGAAGCGCTCGCCAAGTCGTGAGGTGTTTGCCCGTTTGACGCCGCTCAGCGCCGCACAGCGGTCCAGGTGCCGGCGCAGGTACCACCTTTCCACGAACCGGCTCCCGATCTCATGGTCAGTCGCCCGCTGCCGAATGCGCTCTTCTCGCCCCGGTTCACCCGTACGGTCAGCCGTCCGTCCGAACGAACGCGGCCTGACAAATCCACCATGTTGACGCCGACATTGACAAAGCTGCCATTGTAGATGGTCACCGGTGCACGATAGGCGCGCTCGCAATCGCCTCGCTTGGTGACGATCACGACGCTCCATTCGCCGTCATAGTCGGTGGCGGCAGCGGCCGGCGCCGCCCAGGCGAATGCAGCAAGCGAGACGGCTGCGAGCGCCCCACACGCCCACGGCCGGAAACCATGCGTCCGAACCATATAAGTCTCCCTGTCAAAGCGACGCGTATGCGCGACTCTAGCGCGAAAGCCATGAATTGCCGGTTTAAGTCGCGTGACCCCTCACCCGCGCCATTGGTCAATGTAACGACAAGGTTGACCGAAAGTTCCCGAATTTTCGCAGATTCTCGAAGAAGCCCTGCATGCGGCGTCAATCCGCATGATATCAAACAATCAATCGCTCGCTCGCTTCCCACAACCGCTTCGCCGATTCATCGTCCCTCGCCGCGGCCGAGGGTGTCGCCGTCTTGCTCTTGGCGAAATACGCTCCGGTCACGTCCGCGAGCTCCGGCGCGCTCACCGCGTAGGTCAAGGTACGCGCGCCTTTTTCCGGTGAAATGGCCAAAAAGGTCTTGAGCAGACGCAGGCCGAAACGATAACCGGTTCCGGTGTTCTCGCCGAAGCCGGTCGCGCAGAATCCCGGGTGAATGCAGTTCGCGGTGACGCCCGAACCGGCAAGCCGGCGTGCCAGCTCACGTGTGAACAGAATGTTGCAAAGCTTGGAGCGGCGATAGGCCGTCCAGCCGCTAAAGCGTTTCTCTTCCTGCAGATCGTCGAAGTCGAGCGTCACGCTGCGATGCGCTTCGGACGCGACATTGACGATGCGCGCCGGCGCCGAGCGCCGAAGCTTTTCCGACAGCGCCTGCGTGAGCAGGAAATAGGCCATGTGATTGAGCGCGAAGGTTCGCTCCAGGCCGTCTTCGGTGATCTCCCTTTGGTCGAACATCGCGCCGGCATTGTTCACCAGCACGTCGATGCGATCGAGCCTGTCCGCGAGCGTTGCGGCGAGCCGGCGAATCTCGCCAAAACGCGAGAGATCGGCGTGGATGACCTCGACCTTCGCGCCGGCGCTGCGCTGGCGAATCCGCTCGAGGGCGGCCGCGGCACGCGCGGGATCGCGGCCGATGAGGACGAGCTGCGCCCCCATCTCCGCCAGCACCAGCGCGCTTTCGAGCCCGATCCCACCGGTTCCCCCGGTGATCACCACGGTCTTGCCGGCAAGGCTGCTCATTGCGGTTCCTCTCAGAGCATGATCCCGAGACGTTGCAGGCTGCCCGGACAAGATCATGCGACAAACAAAGAGAAATAGAGCGCGACTGATTCAATCTGAGTGAGCCGCGCGCTAGATCACAACGGTCCTGAACCCTTAGAGTGAAATACGTTTCGGCGAAATCCGAAGTTCCCTTTGTTCGTCATCGTGGGTCGCTTTGTCTCCGGTGGACCGGTTCCCACCTCGGCGAAAAATGCTCTAAATTCTTCTGCGCCATGCGCCACCGTCGCCTCCCGGCCCGCGTGAGGCACACGTCCCGAACTGCAGAGCGAGTCGCCAATGACGCCCGTAGACCCCCAGAATCAGGCCGGTTGGGACGTCTTTGCGCCCTATGGCGGACTGCATGTCGTCTCAGTCATCGCCTGTCTTTGTGTGATCGCGGCCGTGGTGATGATTGGGCGCCGCCTTGACAAACGGGGAGAGCGAAGCCTGCGTTACGCGCTCTCGGCTTTCGCCATTTCCGTGTCGGTGCTCTACAATGTGGCCTGGAACTGGAACGGGATCGACCCGGTCACCGGACTGCCGTTGCATATCTGCGACATTGGCGGCCTGATCGCGCCGCTCGCACTCATCACCCTCAACCGCTGGCTCCGGGCGACGCTGTATTTCTGGGCCATCGCCCTGACGACCCAGGCCTTCATCCAGCCGACGCTGACCTTCGGACCCAGTGTGGCGCTGTACTGGTTTTTCTGGATCGCCCATACGGTCATTCTCGGCGCCGCCATCTATGACATCGTGGTGCTGCGCTTCCGCCCGGACTGGAGCGATTTCGGCCGCGCCTGCGCCGTGACGCTCGGCTGGCTCGCCGTGGTCATGCCGATCAATATCTTGTTCGATGCCAATTACGGCTTTATTGGCGACCCGAAGGCCAAAGAGCTGATTCCCCCCTTTGTGGCGGCGCTCGGCCCATGGCCAGAGCGCGTCGTCGTCATTTCGGCACTGGTCGGCCTTGGATTTTTGCTCGCGCTACTACCCTGGCGCCTTGCCGCGCGCGAACGCACCGCGTCCTAGAGTGCGATCCGTTTAGATTGAATCGATCGCGCTCTCTTTCTCTCCGTTCTGCCGCATGATCTTGTCCGAAAAGTCTGCCAACTTTTCGGGATCATGCTCTAGGTGCCGCGCTACCACAGCCTCGCCACTTTGCGCGTGGTAATGTCGCCGTGGCGGCGACGAATCGGCTTCGCGCATGGTGATGTTTCGACCCTTGTTCGCGGCTTGCGTTACGCTGCTCGCCTTGGCGCTTGTTGCACTGGCCACCGCGAGCGCAACGCGCACGCCAAGTGAGGCACGACACGCCATCGCCATGCATGGCGAGCCGGCTCTGCCGGAAAACTTCACCCATTTCCGTTATGCCGATCCGGCCGCGCCCAAGGGCGGCCGGCTCACGCTCGGCGTGCTCGGCACGTTCGACAGCCTCAACCCGCTCATCGTCAGGGGCGTGCCGGCCGAGTCGCTGCGCGGCTATGTGTTCGAAACCCTGCTTGCACGCAGTTATGACGAGCCGTTCACGCTCTACGGCCTGCTCGCCCGCGCGGTCGAGACCGACGCCGAACGCTCCTTCGTCACTTTCCACCTCGACGAAGCAGCCGCGTTTTCCGACGGCAGGCCGGTCACGCCCGAGGACGTGGTCTTTTCCTGGCGCCTGCTCCGCGACAAGGGACGGCCGAACCACCGCACCTATTACGCCAAGGTCGTCAAAGCCGAAGTGACAGGCGCGCGCAGCGTGCGCTTCGACCTTTCCGGCTCTGATGATCGCGAATTGCCGCTCATTCTCGGCCTGATGCCGGTGCTGCCGCGGCATGCCGTCGATCCCGACACATTCGAGGATGCCTCGCTCAAGCCGATCCCCGGCAGCGGCCCCTACACGATCGCCGCATTCGATGTCGGCAGAAGCCTGACGCTCAAGCGCAACCCGGATTATTGGGGACGCGACCGTCCGGTCAATCGCGGCTTGTGGAACTTCGACACGGTGCATTTCGACTATTACCGCGACGCCAGTTCCTATTTCGAGGCATTCCGCAAGGGTCTGTTCGACGTCTTTGCGGAGACCGATCCCGGCCGCTGGGAGACGGCCTACCGCTTTCCCGCCGCGCGCGATGGCCGCGTCATCAAGGAGGAGTTTCAGCTCGGCCTGCCGCGGCCCATGCGTGCCTTCGTGTTCAACACGCGGCGGCCGATCTTTGCCGACATCCGCGTGCGCCAGGCGATCGTGCGGCTTCTCGATTTCGAATGGCTCAACCGCAGCCTGTTCTATGGCCATTATCGGCGCACCGGCAGCTTTTTCGAGGGCAGTGAACTGTCGCATCGCGGCCGCCCCGCCGATGCGCGCGAGCGCGCGCTGCTTGAGCCGTTCCCCGACGCGGTGCGGCCCGAGGTGCTTGCCGGCACCTGGTCGCCGCCGGTCAGCGACGGATCGGGACGCGATCGCGCAAGCCTGAGGGCGGCGCTCAAACTGTTCGCCGCGGCGGGCTATGTGCTCAACGGCACGGTGCTCACCGATCGCGCGACCGGAAAGCCGTTCACCTTCGAGATCATGGTGACGACGAGGAGCCAGGAACGCGTCGCCCTCGCCTTTGCGCGCAGCCTGCGCCGCGCCGGCATCAAGCCGACGATCCGCATGGTGGACGCCGTGCAATATGAGCAGCGCCGAATCAACTATGACTTCGACATGATCCATAATCGCTGGGACCAGTCGCTCTCGCCCGGTAATGAGCAGGCTTTCTATTGGGGCTCGGCCGCGGCTGACCAGCCGGGCACCCGGAACTACATGGGCGTGCGCTCTCCCGCCGTCGATGCGATGATCGCCGCCTTGCTGAAGGCTCAGTCACGTGAGGATTTTGTCAGTGCCGTGCGTGCGCTCGACCGGGTGCTGATGTCCGGCGCCTACATCGTGCCGCTCTACCATCTGCCCGCCCAATGGATCGCGCGCTGGAATGAGGTTCGCCATCCCACCGCAACGTCGCTTTACGGCTATATGCCTGAGACCTGGTGGCGCGAGCCTTCTCCATGAGAACATGAGAAGATAACGAGATGATTCTCGGTAGCCCTGAGACCTGCGAGGCGGCCATGACCGCTTACACCGAGCAGCCGACGCTCGATGGCCTGTTCGCGCGCGCGCTGGCGCGCGCTCCTGATGCGATCGCGCTCGCCGACGGCATGAGCCATGACAATGCCTGCGGCCGACCGGCGCTGCGCCTCACCTTTGCGCAGGCCGACCGGGCCATCTCCGCCATTGCCGGCCAGTTGCAGCGGCTCGGACTCAAGACCGATCATGTCGTCGCGCTCCAGATGCCGAACTCGGTCGAAGCCGTGCTCACGCTGCTCGGCATCCTCAGGGCCGGCATGATCGCCGCGCCCGTGCCGCTACTCTGGCGGCGGACCGAAACGGTGGCGGCGCTCTCGCGCATCGGCGCAAAGGCCATCATCACCTTGGGCCGGGTTGGTGAAACCGATCTTGCCGAGCTTGCAACCCATATCGCGGCCGAGGTTTTTCAGATTCGCGCCGTCGGCGCCTTCGGGGGTGACCTGCCGGACGGCGTCATTGCCTTCGATCCGCTGCTCGAAAGCGAGGAGACCGAGCCGGTCGCCGCCGTCACGCGCCGGCAGGATCCTGCCGCGCATCTCGCCGTTATCACCTTCGATACGGACACGGCCGGCCCGGTGCCGGTCGCGCGCAACCATGCCGAGCTTCTCGCTGCCGGCCTTGCCGTCGCGAACGAAAGCGCCATTGCGCCCGGCCGCGCGATCTTCACCACGTTCCCGCCCTCCTCGCTCGCCGGGCTCGCGACCGGGCTGGTTCCCTGGCTCGCGGCCGGCGAAAAGCTATGCCTGCATCGCCCGTTTGATGCCGCGGCGCTTGGCGACCAGCTCGCTACCGAGGATGGCGGCGTGCTCGTCATTCCCGGCCCGCTGGCGCAGCCTCTCTGTGAGGCTGGCGTGTTTGCGCATGCGCCGGGCCTTCACTCGATCATCGCCGTATGGCGCGCGCCCGAGCGCCTCGCCACGGCCGCCGATTGGCGCGACACGGCCCGTGGCCTTGTCGATCTCCAGGCCTTCGGCGAGGTCGGGCTGGTCGCCGCGCGTCGCGGCGGTGATGGACGGCCCTCGCCCATCGCGATCGGACCGGTGATGGCATCGCACGCAACCTCCGGCAGCATGCCGGTTGCGGAGCTTGCCCGCACCGCATCGGGCACGCTCGCGATCCGCGGGCCGATGACGCCGCGTTTTTGCTATCCGCCCGGAGCGGACCGGGGCGACCCGCCATTCCTCAAGCTCGACGAGGCGTTCTTCATCGATACCGGACATCCCTGCCGGGTCGAGCCGGGCGGCGGCGCGATGATCGTCACCGCACCGCCGGCCGGACTCGTCGGCATCGGCGGCTATCGGATCGCGCTCGGCGCCTACCAGCAGATTGTCGAGGAGACCGACGCCGACGCGACGCTCGCCGCGCTTCCCGATATGCTAACCGGCCAGCGGCTTGCCGGCCGCAGTTCCGACGACGAGGCGCTGCGCGACGCGCTGCTTGGCCGTGGCGTCAATCCGCTGATCATCGGCGCCTTCCGTGACCGCCGCGCAGCCGAGATTTCGGGCGAGACGCGACCGGGCCGCAGTGCGCCCGCTGATCCTTATTCCTAATACTGGGCGCGAGTGATAACGAGTATGTATCCGTTCCCCTCGGCCTGGCCGAGGGATTCATCAGAGATTTCGGAGACATTGGGGCGCTTCGCCTGACCCTGCTCAAGATCATCGGAAAACCGCCGCCGACAGGATCGGGCGACGGTGGATGCGATGCTTGTTTCCGGGGACGGCGAGCAGAAGCGGACACCAGTGATGCGGCATCAACGCTTGAGCTCGTCTCATCGTGTTGGTGACGCATCACAAAGAACTGGATCAGCTAGCGTTCCTTCCCTGACGGTCCGGCGTCGGACCGTCAGCGTCGTAACACAAGAGCGCGATTGCTTCCCCTCGATTCAACTGCGCTCTCTTTCTCTTTGTTTGGTCGCATGATCTTGTCTGAAAAAATCCGCCGGCTTCTCGGGATCATGCGCCAACAACAGGATGAACCCAGCAGCAGTCGAACAAGTGTGACATATGACCAAGCAACCGCTTGCTGACAGCATTGCACTCGTCACCGGTGCCTCGCGCGGGATCGGACACGCGACCGCGCTCGCGCTCGCGCGCGCCGGCGCGCATGTCGTCGCCGTCGCCCGCACCGTGGGCGGCCTGGAGGAGCTTGACGACCTCATTCGTTCCGAGGGCGGCAGCGCGACATTGGTGCCGCTCGACCTCGACGATTTCGAGGGCATCGCCCGGCTCACGCTTGCGCTCAACGAGCGCTATCGCCGCCTCGACATCCTGATCGGCAATGCCGGGCTGCTCGGCCCGGTCTCGCCACTCGGCCATGTCGAGATCAAGGATTTCGAGCGGGTGATGTGCATCAATGTCACGGCCAACTTCCAGCTCATCCGCTGTCTCGATCCGCTGTTGCGGGCGGCGCCGGCCGGCCGTGCCGTGTTCGTGACTTCGGGCGTGACCAGCTCGGCCCGCGCCTATGTCGGTCCCTATTCGATATCCAAGATCGCGCTCGAAATGCTGGCGCGCACCTATGCGGCTGAGACGGTCACCACCCGCGTGCGCGTGAACCTGTTCAATCCCGGAGCGACCCGCACCCGCATGCGGGCCGAGTTCATGCCGGGCGAAGACCCCGAAAAGCTCCCCCATCCCGAGCGCGTCACCGACGCGATCCTGTCGCTGTGCCTGCCGTCACTTGAAGAGACCGGCAAGCTTTACGACATGCCGACCGGGCGCTTCAGGAGCTTCCGCGCACCGGAGTGACCCGTACACATCAAGCTCTTTCACCGCGGGATGCACGCCGCACCACGAAGGCGGAGATGATCAGGAGCAATGCGGCCACGAGAAACGGCGCGCCTGCCCAATCGCGACCGTGAGCGGCGATCGCAAATGCATAGCTCTGGGTGAACAGGATCGGTCCGATCATGCTCGCGACGCCTTGCAGGCTGGCGTTGGCACCCTGAAGCCTGCCCTGTTCGAGGGCGCCGACGCGGCGGGACATCAGGCCTTGCATCGCCGGGGCCGACAGTCCCCATAAGCCGAGCAAGGGAACGGCAAGCCAGTACATCCAGCCGAACGCGGCAAAACCCAGCATCAAAAAACCGGCGGTCCCGAAAGCAAGTCCGGCAAAGAACGAAGTGCGCTCGCCGAAGCGCGTGACCACCGGCCGAACGAGGCCGCCCTGAACGATGATGGCAGCCAATCCGGATGCTGCAAGGGCAAAGCCGATCGCCTGCTCGTCCCAGCCATAGCGGTAGCTCAAGTAAAGCACACCGACGCTCGGCAATACCACATGCGCGAGCTGACCGAAGAAATTCGCAAAGGCAAGGCTCGGCAGCATCGGCTGCGAGCGCAGCAGCGCGATCGAGCCTATTGGATTGGCGCGGCGGAGCGAGAACGGCGCACGCTTTTCCGGCGGCAGCGATTCCGGCAGGACGAACAGGCCGTAGAGCGCACTCAACAGGCTCAATGCAGCGGCGATCCAGAACGGCAGGCGCGGGTCGACACTGCCCGCGATCCCGCCGATCGCCGGGCCGATGACGAAGCCGATGCCGAAGGCCGCGCCGAGCATGCCGAAGCGTCCGGCCCGCGCTTCGGGTGGCGTCACATCGGCAATATAGGCGAAGGCCGTTGAGGTGGTCGCGGCGGCGATGCCGGAAATGGTCCTGCCGACGAACAGCCAGGCAAGGTTCGGCGCCAGCGCCATGAGTATGTAGTCGAGGCCGGCCCCGAAGGTCGAGATCAAGATCACCGGCCGGCGCCCGAACCGGTCCGACAAGGCGCCCTGCACCGGCGAGAAGATGAACTGCATCAGCGCCCAGACCGTGCCGAACAGTCCGTAGATCACAGCAGCATTGACGGGATTACCGCCGAGAAGCTCGGTGACAAGCTGCGGCAAGACCGGGATGAACATCCCGGCCGCCAGCATGTCGAGCGTGACGGTGATGAAGATGAAGACGAAGGCCGCCTTGCGCGGCCGAACGATCGTGCTTGCCGCGGGCTCCATGCCGGCGTTACCGCGATCGTGCGCGTCGGGCATAGGGGTTTGCCTTCTCGCGCAGCGTTAGGCGGATGGGTGTGCCGGGCAGGTCGAAGGCATCGCGCAGGCCGTTGATGAGATAGCGCCGGTAGGCGGCGGGCACGGCATCGGCGCGCGTGCAGAACAGGATGAAGCTCGGCGGGCGCGCTTTCGGCTGGGTGATGTAGTTGAGCTTGAGGCGGCGGCCGGCGACCGCCGGCGGCGGATGCGCGGCGAGCGCCGCTTCGAGCCAGCGATTGAGCGCATGGGTCGGCAGGCGCCGATTCCAGATCGCGTGGATGTCGATCACCGCGCGCATCAGCCGATCGACGCCGAAGCCGGTCAATCCCGACACCGCGGCGACGGGCAGGCCCTTGAGCTGCGGCAACAGGTGGTCCGCCTCGGCGCGCAGCCGTGCGATCGCGCCGGGCGCGCCTTCCTTGAGGTCCCATTTGTTGACGCCGATGACGAGCGCCCTGCCCTCGCGTTCGACGAGATCGGCAATGCGCAGGTCCTGCTCCTCGAATGCGGCGGACGCATCCATCAGCAGCACCACGACCTCGGCGAAGCGGATCGCTTCGAGCGCATCGGCGACCGAGAGCTTTTCCACCCTGTCGTCGATCTTGGCGCGCCGGCGCATGCCGGCGGTATCGAAGACGAGGAAATCGCGGCCTTGCGCGGCCACGTCGACCGCAATGGCGTCGCGGGTGATGCCCGCCTCCGGTCCGGTGAGCAGACGCTCGGCGCCGATGAGACGGTTGATGAGCGTCGACTTGCCGACATTCGGCCGGCCGACCACGGCGATCCGGATCGGCCGCCGCGGCGCCTCTTGCGCGTCCGCGTCCCCCGCAAGGCCTTCCTCGGCCGCTTCCTCTTCCGCGGCGGGCGGCACGCGCATCTCCTCCGGCAGAGCCGCTTTCACCGCGTCGTAGAGATCGGCAAGTCCCTCGCCATGCTCGGCGGAGAGCGCGACCGGCTCGCCCAGGCCGAGCGCGAAGGCCTCATAGGCGGCTGCGGTTTGCGCGCGGCCCTCGCATTTGTTGGCGATGAGAACGACCGGCTTGCCGGACTTGCGCACGAGAGCGGCGAAGGCGCGATCGCTCGGGGTCACGCCGGCCCGCACATCGATGAGGAACAGCACGAGATCGGCCGCCGCGATTGCCGCCTCGGTCTGCGCACGCATGCGGCCGGGCAGACTCGCGTTCGGGGCCTCTTCGAGGCCGGCCGTGTCGATGACCGTGAAAGACAGGTCGCCGAGCTGCCCCGCCCCTTCGCGGCGATCACGGGTGACGCCGGGGCGATCGTCGACCAGGGCGACGCGTTTGCCGACCATTCGGTTGAACAAAGTCGACTTGCCCACATTCGGGCGTCCGACAATGGCGACGGTAAGACCCATGAGATGCGACCGGGGAGATGGACGCCCGTCTCCGCCCGATCGCGACGAGGCAATCTGCTCGACGGCACGCTCCGCTCAGCGCGAGAATGTACCGGCGGGTGGCGACGTCGGCCAGGGAAGGAGGGGTGACGGCGAGCCTTGCGGCGCCGTACGCCGGGCGGCCGATTGCGGTGGCGCCGATGGCGGCGTGGCCGCCGGCCGAGGCGACGATCGCGGTGCCGCCGTCGGCGCTGCGACCGCCTGAGATTGCCGCGGCTGTAGCGGCTGGGCGGGAACGACCTGTCTTCTAGGCACCGTGGCGGTCCGCGGCCGGCGCGGTTCTGGCGGCGGCGCAGCCTGCCGTCTCATCTGAGGCCGGGTATCTTCGGTTGGAGGTGCGATCGACCTCGGAGCGCCTTGCGAGCCGGCGGCGGTTCTCGGCGCAGCCGTATCTCTCGGCGCAGCCGTGTCTGCCGGCGCGGCCAGTTCGCCGGTTCCGGGCGGCTCGACCGCAGGATCCGCAGGACGGCGAATATACTGGTCCGGGATCCCTGGGGTTATGCCGGGCACGCCTTCGGGAAAGACCGGTTGGCGTTGGCCCGGCAGTCTCTTTTTCGTGTCGAACATCGCGGTCAGGTCGTCGATGGCATCGCAGCCGGCAAGGGCGAAGCCCGCGGACAAGGCCACCGCAACGAGCATGAAGCGAGCACGGATGCGCATCGATCTTTCCTTCAGGTCTTGGCCTTATCGCCTGCGAGCGCCAGCAGAATGTCGATGCGTGCGCGCAAGTCGGCCGGCGCCTGCGGATCGGCAAGCGCCGCCTCGCCCCAGCGCCGCGCCGCCGCAAGATCGCCGTTGCGCCAAGCCGATAGGGCGAGCAGCTCGCGCGCGCTATGGCGCATCGGACCGCCAGGTTCGGCAAGCGGTTCCAGCCGGCGGCTCATCTCGGCGAAATCCGCCGTATCGACCAGCACCAAGGCGGCGCGGATCGCGGCGACATCGCGCAAGAGTTCCGGATTTGCTGTATCCTCGGCGATCCGATCGAAGGCCGCGATCGCCGATTTGTCGTCGGCCGCCGCCAACTCCTCGGCCTCGCGCAGAATCGCGAGGCTGCGATAGGTCGGCGTGCTGTCCTCGGCGAGTTTCGCGAAGGCGTCCGCCGCCTCGGTGTGCTTGCCGTCCTCGGCAAGCTGCAGGGCCGCTTCGAACGCGGTGCCCGCATCGGCTGCGCGTTTTGCCTCGTACCACTGATAGCCGCGCCAGCCTCCGACCCCGACGACGATCAGCACCGCAGCGGCGACGATCAGGAGGCCGTAGCGGTCCCATATTCGCCTGAGCCGTTCGCGCCGGATTTCTTCGTCGACTTCGCGGAAAATGTCGGTCACGCGTCAACTCGCCTTTCGCGCCGGTCTTCGATCTGCTGCCGGCCAGTTTTTCGATTCTGACGGTCCGGTCCCGGACCGTCAGAATGGACCATCAGCTAATCCGATGCTTTGTGATACGGCACCAACACGATGAGGCGCGCTCAAGCGTTGGTGCCGCTCCCCTAGCCTAGCGGTATGGCAAGGGCAAGGCAAAACGCCGCCAACACTGCGCCTTAACGCTTTGCGCTCACGTCGGTTTCTTCTTCATCGCATAGACATTTTCGGGCCCCGGAAAGGTGCGCGCGCGCACCTCGCTCGCATAAGATTCGACCGCGGCGTCAATCGACGGGCCGAGCTCGCTGAAGCGTTTCACGAATTTCGGCACGCGCGGCGACAGACCGAGCATGTCCTCGAGTACCAGCACCTGCCCGTCACAGGCAGGACTCGCACCGATGCCGATGGTCGGGATCGGGATCTCAGCCGTGATATGCGCGGCGAGCGGTTCGGCCACCGCTTCGACCACGACCGCAAAGGCGCCGGCATCGGCGACTGCGCGTGCATCCGCCTCGATCGGAGCCCATTCGCCCCTGTCCCGCCCCTGCGCCCGGAAGCCGCCGAGCGCGTTCACCGATTGCGGCGTCATCCCCACATGCGACATCACCGGAATACCGCGTTCGACCAGGAAGGCGATGGTCTCGGCCATGCGCTCTCCGCCCTCGAGCTTGATCGCGCCGCAACCGGTCTCCTTCATCACCCGCGCTGCGGAGAGGAAGGCCTGCTCCTTCGATGCCTCATAGCTCCCGAACGGCATGTCGATGACGACGAGCGCCCGGCGCGAGCCGCGCATCACCGCATGGCCCTGCAGGATCATCATATCGAGCGTGACCGGGATCGTCGTCTCGAAGCCATGCATCACCATGCCGAGCGAGTCGCCGACCAGGATCATGTCGCAATGGCGATCGAGGATGCGCGCGGTATGCGCATGGTAGGCGGTGAGCATGACGATCGGATCGGCGCCCTTGCGGGCGCGGATCGCCGGAGCGGTGAGCCGCTTTTCTTCTGCATGTGCCGACATGATTGAGATCAACCCCCGAAGGCTGAGACGCCGATGACGTATGGGTGGAAGAGGAAGCCGAGAGCGAGGTAGACGAGCGTCCCGACAATGACCGCGAGGAGGTCCTTGCGCCACCCCCCGACAGGGATTGCCGGGCCGCCGAGATCGGTGCGTCGTTTCAAGCTAATGCGATCATATACAGCCCAGGCGAGGATCGATCCGAATAAAATGATCGAGCCGAGATCGCCGTTCGATATGAGGTGGGCCACCGCCCACAGTTTTATCCCGACCAGCGTCGGATGCTTCAATACCCTCTTGATATTGCCGGGCGAATAGGTGGCGGCGATGAAGATGAACGCGGGCAGATTGAGCAATGCCGTGAGATGGTGCGTCCACGATGGTGGGTCCCACACCGGGGTCCATTCGTCGTAGCGATATAGGTCATAGCCATAAGCGATGAGGACGATTCCGGGGATTGCGAGCAGTGCAAACAAACCCTGGTAGGGGATTCGTCCGATCCGTTCGACGAGGGCATCGCGCTGTTTGCGCATGGTCGCGAAGACATGAGGGCCGATAAAGAGCACGAGACCGACGACGAGAAGGACAAGACCCATTCAGAAGCTCCTGATCAGACTCCCGCCGATTTGTGCAGTGCGGGCGGCCGGAGTAGAGGCGATCGAACCCGCCGAAGCAAGCCGGACTCGATTGGACCGCAGACGAAATGCCGCCGATCCTGTTCCGGCGTTGCGCCGCAATCGCTTCGGTACGAGGTGGAAAAAGCGCAAGCACGCGCGCAGGCTATCGAGGCAAAACGGATAGATTGCCGACATCATCGGGCAACCATCCCGTTAGCCGGTGCCCGGCGAACTCGGTTGGCATATGTAACAATCACCTCGACTCTGCTAAATCTCGCCGGCTTGCCGGCTTGCCGGCTTGCCGGCTTGCGTCGATTCCGGAGAGTGGAGGATTCGACATGGAACGTTCGGCCGATGCTGCGGCACCGTTCAAACGCGTGACGTCGCCGCGGCGAATGCTCGTCAGCCTCCTTTCGACGCTCCTCATCTTTGGCTGGATCGCCACGGCGCTCGCCGTCGAAGCGACCGCCGCACAGGTCAAGCGCGTCGCCATGATCGGCTTCACCGTCTCCGACATGGAGCGGTCAGTCGCGTTCTACGAGCGCCTGTTCGGATTCAAGAAGGTTGCCGAGTTCGAGGTCACCGGCACCGCCTATGACACGCTCAGCGGCGTGTTCGCCAGCAATATGAAGATCGTCCATCTACAGCTCGGCGATCAGACCGTCGAGCTCACGCAATTTGTCTCGCCGAAAGGGCGGCCGATACCGGTCCCCTCGCACAGCAATGACCTGTGGTTCGAGCACATGGCGATCGTCGTCAGCGACATGGAGAAGGCCTATGACGTGCTCCGTCGCAACGGCGTGCGACAGATTTCTCCCGAGCCGCAGACCATCCCCAAATCGAATGTCCCCGCCGCCGGCATCAAGGTGATCAAGTTCCGCGATCCTGACAATCACGACCTCGAGCTGATCTATTTCCCCAAGGGCAAGGGGAATGCGCGCTGGCATCAAGCCACCGACCGCCTGTTCCTCGGCATCGACCACACCGCGATCACGGTCAGCAATACCGAGCAAAGCCTCAAATTCTACCGCGACCTGCTCGGAATGAAGGTTGCCGGCAAGAGCCTGAACACCGGAATCACGCAAGAGCGGCTCGATGGGCTATTCAACGCGCGCGTCCGCGTGACCGCCGTCGTGCCGGAAACCTATCCGCCCCATGTCGAGTTTCTGCAGTATGAAACGCCCCCCGGTGGCCGCCCGATGCCGCTCGACACCAAGGCGAACGACCTGTGGCATTGGCAGACCAGCCTGGTGGTGGAGGACGTCGACGCCGCGGCGAAAACGCTGCGCTCCGCCGGTGTCCGGTTCGTTTCCCCCAAAGTCGTCGCCGTTCCCAATCCTGAATTGGGTTTTGCGCGGGGTGTCATGGTGTTGGACTCCGACGGTCATGTGATGCGTTTGGTGCAGCCTTAGAGCATGATCCCGAAAAGTTGGCAGACTTTTCGGAAAAGATCATGCGACAAAAAAAGAGAAATGGAGTGCGATCGATTCAATCTGGATGGATCGCACTCTAGACCCGGCATGGCGTCTGCGGCGCCGGCCGAAAGGACATGACGCAATGGGCGCCATCGACCCGAGCCCTGCCCTTCATCGCCCGATCCTGTCTGGTGCTGTTGTTTCCGGTCAGCGCTCTCGACAAGATCTTTGATTACGACAATGCGGTTGGCCAGGCCGCGGCCGCGTAACTGAAGAATAATCAGTTCTCACTAAGGTCGCTTGATACCACGCTTCAAAGCAGGTCGCTCATCGTCCACGAACCGTAGGAGATACGACAATGGATGCCGACGTTGTGCTTCTGTCGCGTATCCAGTTCGCGTTCCTGGTCACGTTCCACATCATCTTCCCCTCCTTCACGATCGGCCTTGCCGCCTGGCTCGCCACCATCGAGGGTATGCGGCTTGCCACCGGCAATCCGGTCTATCGGCGGGTGTTCGATCTATGGCTGAAAGTGTTCGCCGTGTCCTTCGGCCTGGGCGTCGTCAGCGGCATCGTCATGGCCTTCCAGTTCGGCACCAACTGGAGCGCGATGTCGGAGAAGATGGGTCCGATTCAGGGACCGCTGCTCGCCTATGAGTCGTTCACCGCCTTTCTGCTCGAAGCGACCTTTCTCGGCGTCCTCCTGCTCGGCCGCGGCCGGGTGCCACCGCTGTTCTATTTGTTTTCCTGTTGGATGGTCGCGCTCGGCACCATGGCCTCCTCGTTCTGGATCATGTGCAACAATAGCTGGATGCAGGTCCCGCTCGGCCATGAGTTCGTCGACGGCAAGCTGATCCCGGCCGACTGGTGGGCCATCGTCACCGGCCCGATCGTCATGATTCGCTGGCCGCATATGTTGTTCGGCGCTTTCCTCACCACCGGCATGAGCATCATCGCCACGGCGGCATGGTACATGTTGCGCGACCGCCATCGGGAGGAGGCGCGGGTGATGATGCATTGGGGGCTTGGCCTGGTCGCAGCGCTGATCCCGGTGCAGCTTTTCGTCGGTCACCTGACCGGCGAGTATGTCCACAAACACCAGCCGGCGAAGTTCGCGGCGATCGAGGCGCGCTGGAAGACGCAGCAACCGGCCTCCGAGGTGTTGATCGCGATTCCCGATGTCGCCGCGGAGCGCAATCTGTTTGCGATCGAAATACCGAAGCTCGGTAGCTTCATTGCATCCGGCACCTGGGATTCGCGCGAGGTCGGCCTTGAGGAGTTCCCCAAGGAAGACCGCCCGCCCGTGCTGATTCCGTTCTTCGCCTTCCGCATCATGGTGGGGATGGGACTGATCATGCTGGCGATTTCGTGGGTCGGCCTGTTCCTGTGGTGGCGCGGCACGCTTGAGACGTCACGCTGGTTCCTGTGGCCGGCATTCCTCGCATTCCCCACCGGGTTCGTTGCGGTGATCTCGGGTTGGTACACCGCGGAGGTCGGCCGCCAGCCCTGGATCGTCTACGGGCTGATGCGCACCAGCGAAGGAATCACCCCCTCGCTCACGGTGGACGCCGTGGTGTTCTCGCTCATCTGTTATGCCGTGGTGTATGTGACCATCTTCTCGTTCGGCTCCGCCTATATCTATCGTTTGTTGCGCGACGGTCCGTATGAGGTGATGACCGGGCCGCGCGGGGCAACGCCCAACCGTCCGATGGCGTTCGGCGACCCGGCGACGACGACCGGCCGCAACATTCGCCCGGCGGAGTGATCGCCATGGATGCCAACACACTCGCTCTGTTCTGGGCCGGCGTTATCGCCTTCGCCATCTTCGTCTATAACGTGCTCGACGGCTATGATCTCGGCGTCGGCGTGCTGTTCGGCACGACCGGCGACGAGGATCGGCGCGACCGGATGATGTCGTCGATCGCACCGTTCTGGGACGGCAATGAGACTTGGCTGGTCGTCATCGGAGCGTCGTTGTTCGGCGCCTTTCCGGCGGTCTATGCGGTCTTCCTCTCGGCATTCTACATACCGGTGGTGCTGCTGCTGATCGGGCTGGTCTTTCGCGGTGTCGCTTTCGAGTTTCGTTACCGCACCGAGCACGGCCGCTGGCTCTGGGACGGAGGATTCTTCCTCGGCTCGTTCGTCGTTGCCTTTGTGCAGGGCGCCGCAATCGGCACCATGATCCGCGGCATCCCGGTGACCGACGGCCAGTTTGCCGGCGGCCCGTTCGACTGGCTCGCGCCGTTCCCGATTCTCTGCGGCATCGGTCTCGTGTGCGGCTATGCTCTGATCGGCGCCTCCTGGCTGGTGCTCAAGAGCGACGGCGACCTGCGCGCCTGGGCCTATCGGCGCATCCCCTGGTTGGTGGCGGGCGTCGTCGTGTTTCTGACTGTCGCATTCGCAACAACCATCGATATTCGCGACCAAATCGGGGACATTGTTCGCCGCCTCGAGGCGAGTTTCGGCGATCGCGCCTGGGCCGCAGCGTTTCCGGCCATCGGTGTGCTCGCCCTGATCGGCGTGCTCGTCGGCGCGCGCAAGCAGTGGGACGGCTTGCCGTTTCCGATGACGGCCCTGTTCTTCCTGATGTCGCTGCTCACGCTCGCGGCGATGTTCTGGCCCTACATGATTCCCTATTCGATCACTGTGCAAAACGCCGCGGCGCCCGCCCAGTCGCTCGAATTCATGCTTTATGCTGGTGTAGTTGTACTTCCGGTGATCATCGCCTACACGGTCGTGGTATATTGGATTTTCCGCGGCAAGCTGCGGCGCGGCTATTCCTAGACCGCGTCGCAATGACCGCCGGGCCGAATCACGAATAAGAACCCGCGTTCAAGCGGGTCGACGACAGCGGCCCCGGGCAACCGGGAACCGTCGACGACGGGAGGAACGGCATGGGTGGGGTGCAAACCGCAGAGCAAGCGACGACAATCAATGCTGTGGACGAGATTCTCGGTCCGACGCTTTCAAGCGGCCGCGGCGGCGATGTCGCGATCCTGTTCGGCGATGACGCGATCACCTTCGAGCAGCTCGACGGCGAGGTGAACCGGTTCGCCAACGCGCTACAGCCTTATCTCTCCAAGGGCGACCGGGCACTGATCCTCCTGAAGGACAGCCCGGATTTCGTTACGGCCTTTCTCGGCATCATGCGCATCGGCGCGGTGGCGGTCCCGATGAGCATGCGTCTGACCGCCGACGACACCGGCTTCATCATTGCCGATAGCGGGGCGAAAGTCCTGATCATCGACCATGACTACCTGCCGCTCTATCGCCGTGCCGCGAGCTCGTACGGTCTTCGTCCCGACCTTGTGGTGGTCCGGGGACAAACAATGGAGGGCACCCGGGCGCTTGCCGACCTTCTGGCGGGCGTCGGCTGCGAACGGCCGAACGTGTCGACGACGACCGACGACATGGCGTATTGGCTCTATTCTTCCGGAACCACCGGTAAGCCGAAGGCCGTCATCCATGTCCATGGCGGTCTGTCGACCGGCGATGACTTCCTTGCGGCCTTCGGTTTCGGGCCGGGCGAGCGAATCTTCTCGTCGTCCAAGCTGTTCTTCGCCTACGCGCTCGGCCATGTCCTGATCGGCGGCCTGCGCAGCGGCTCGACCATCATCCTGTTCGAAGGCTGGCCCGATGGCGAGGTGATCGCGAGGATCGTGGAGCGCTATCGCCCGACCATCATGGTCAGCGTCCCCGCGTTCTACCGCGGCCTGTTGCGCGACGGGCTCGCCGATCGCCCGTGCTTCAAGGCGGTGCGCCATTACATGTCGGCAGGCGAAGCCTTGCCCGAGAGCCTTTATCGCCGCTGGCTGGAGGCAACCGGCCTTCCCATCGTGGAAGGCATCGGCGCGACCGAGACGGTTTTCCTCATGGTCGGAGGGACCCCGGCCGAGCACCGCGCCGGCGCAACCGGCAAGCCCTATTCCCATTGCGAGGCGCGTCTCCTCGATTTCGACGAGCGGCCGGTCACACAGATCGACTCCCCCGGAATTCTGTGGGCGAAGATGGGCTCGCTCGCGCGGGGATATTGGGGGCAGCCGCAGAAAACCGCCGCGGCGTTCCAGAACGGATGGTACCGCACCGGCGATGTGTTCACCGTCGACCGTAATGGTTGGTGGTATCACCAAGGCCGCGCCGACGATCTTCTGAAAGTATCCGGCCAGTGGGTGAGCCCGTCCGAGATCGAAGAATGCGCCATGTCCGTTTCCGGCGTTTCCGACGCGACCGTGGTCGGTGCGCGGGATGCGGACGGCCTGGTGCGCCTGACCCTGTTCCTGGTCGCGCCGACCGAAGATCCGCATCGGCTGCATAGGAAGGTGCAGGCGAAGCTTCTCGGAACCTTGTCGCAGTACAAGTGTCCGCGCCGGGTCGTCTTCATGGATGCGATCCCGCGCACCGCCACGGGCAAGATCAGGCGCTTTGAGCTGCGCAATTGGGTCTTAGGCCGTTTCATGATGCGATTCATGGATCGGCTTGGTCTCGACGCGGCTGAGCTCGAAGAGACGGATCCTGACCTGTTCCGCGACATGCAGGGCAAATGCGCCATGTGCGGAAGCCTTGACCGTTGCGCCGGCGATCTTGAGCGGGGCGCCTCGGAGGAAGAGTTCGCCGAATACTGCCCCAACGCCGATATTCTCGTCTCATTGCGGGTCGCCGAACGCCCGCTTTGAAGCGTTTTCGGGCGAAGTGGGAACCGGTTCGCCGTAGAAAACGCGACCAACAACATCTTCACCTCTCCCCGCTTGCGGGGAGAGGTCGACGCGCGAAGCGCGGCGGGTGAGGGGCGAGCAGCCCGGGCGAAGAGGAAGAGGCCCCTCATCCGGCTCGCGGCAAGCGCCGCTCGCCACCTTCTCCCCGCGAGCGGGGAGAAGGAAAACGCGACCACAGAAAAATTCGGAGCGAATTTCGATTCCGGCGAAACACAATTCGCTTTAGATGAAGCGTGGTGCGCCCGACCGTCCTCAATCCCCTGTTCGCCTCGATCACCGCGCTGCCCGGTGTCGGGCCGAAGCTGGAAAAGCTCTACGCGCGCCTCCTCGGACGCGAGGGCGCGCCGCGCATGCTCGACCTCCTGTTCCATCTACCGACCGGAGCGATCGATCGCCGGGCGCGGCCGGTGCTGCGCGAGGTCGTGCCCGACAGCGTCGTCACGGTTCTGGTTACGATCGAGCGCCATCGCCCGCCCCCGCCCGGGCGCGCCCGCGCGCCCTATCTGATCTATGCAAGTGACGGCACCGGCGATCTGGTGATCGCCTATTTCAACGCGCGCAAGGATTACCTCGAAAGACTCCTGCCGATCGGTGCGCGGCGCTATGTGTCGGGAACGGCGGGCCTCTATGACGGCGTGCTGCAGATGGTGCATCCCGACCGGGTAATCGAAGAGGCACAGCTCGAAAGCCTGCCGGCGATCGAACCGGTCTATCCCCTGACCGAAGGCCTGTCGGCGAATCCGATCCGCCGCGCCATCGAAGCGGCGCTCGCCAAGCTCCCGGCGCTGCCGGAATGGCAGGACGCAAGCTTCCTTGCCCGCTCCGGTTTTGTTTCCTTCGGGGAGGCGCTGCGATGCCTTCACCGGCCCGCCGAACCTGCCGACATCTTGCCTTCCTCTCCGGCCTGGTCGCGGCTTGCCTATGACGAGTTCCTGGCCGGGCAGCTCGCGCTCATGCTGGTCCGCGCCCATATGCGGCGCGCGAGCGGGCGCCGCAGCGCCGGCGATGGACGCCTGCGGGCGCGCCTGATCGCCGCCCTGCCCTACGCGCTGACCGGGTCGCAAACACGCGCCGTCGCCGACATCGTCGCCGATCTCGAAAGACCCGAGCGCATGCTGCGGCTGCTGCAGGGCGATGTCGGCTCGGGCAAGACCGTGGTGGCGCTTCTTGCCTGTGCCGCGGTGATCGAGGCCGGGCGCCAGGCCGCGCTGATGGCGCCGACCGAGCTCCTCGCACGCCAACATCTTACGACCATCGCGCCGCTGGCGGAGGCGAGCGGCATCCGCGTTGCGGTCCTCACCGGACGCGAGCGCGGACGCGAGCGCACCGACACCCTCGATCGGCTTGCGCGCGGCGAGATCGACCTCCTCGTCGGCACCCATGCACTGTTTCAGCGAGACGTGGCCTTCCATGACCTCGCGCTCGCAGTAGTCGACGAGCAGCACCGGTTCGGCGTGCACCAGCGGCTTGCGCTCGCCCAGAAGGGCCGTGCGGTCGACGTGCTGGTGATGACTGCAACGCCGATCCCGCGCACGCTGGTGCTCACCTATTTCGGCGATATGGATTCCTCCGAGTTGCGGGAAAAGCCGGCCGGCCGCCAGCCGGTCGACACCCGCACCATCGCGCTCCACCGGCTCGACGAGGTGATCGCCGCGGTCGGCCGCGCGCTCGGCGAAGGCCGGCGTATCTACTGGGTCTGTCCGCTGGTCGACGAATCGGAGACGACCGACCTTGCCGCCGCGCAAGCCCGCGCGCACGCATTGACGGAGGTGTTCGGCGAGGCGGTCGATCTCGTGCATGGCCGCATGCGCGGATCGGAGAAGGACCTGGCGATGGCCCGCTTCGCCGCGGGTAAGACGCAGCTTCTCGTTGCCACCACGGTGATCGAGGTCGGCGTCGACGTGCCGGAGGCGAGCATCATGGTGATCGAGCATGCCGAACGCTTCGGGCTCGCGCAGCTTCACCAGTTGCGCGGGCGCATCGGGCGCGGCGCCGCGCGCTCGACCTGTCTCCTGCTCTACAAGGCGCCGCTGGGCGAGACAGCCAAGGCGCGTCTTTCGATCCTGCGCGAGACCGAAGATGGCTTTCGCATTGCCGAGGAGGATTTGCGGCTGCGCGGCGAAGGCGATGTGCTCGGCACGCGCCAGAGCGGCCTGCCCGGCTTCCGCCTTGCGCGCATCGAGGCGCATGGCGCGCTGCTGCAGGCCGCGCGCGACGACGCCGGGCTCATGCTTGCGCGCGATCCGGAGCTGAAATCGGAACGCGGCGAGGCGCTACGCATGTTGCTTTATCTGTTCGAGCGTGACGAGGCGGTGCGCCTCCTCCGGGCGGGATGATCCAAATCCCTCGCCTTAAGGGCGGATAATCATCTACTCGGCCGCCGCTTTCTCCTGCCTTGTGTCAGCCGACTTCGCCTGTTCGACCTGTGCCGGCTCCGCCTCGCCGACACCTGCCGCTTCCGTGGCTTGCGTGGGTTCGGCTTCCTGGGCGGGGTTTGCCAACTGGGCCGTCTGGGCTGCCGCAGCGAGGCCCGCGAGTTTCTTCTGGTGATCGTTGTTTGCACCCGGCTGGATCATACCGGCCGACATGATGAGCTTGGCTGCAGCCTCGACCGGAATGTCGAGTTCCAGCACGCGCCGACGCGGGACGATGAAGAAGAACCCGGTCGTGGGGTTGGGCGTGCAGGGCATGAACACCGAGATGTGCTCTTCCGGACTGGGCAGCCGCTCAGCGATCTGCATGCTCGGCGGCTGCGAGAGGAAGACCAGCGACCACATCCCGGGCGCAGGAAACTCGATCAGCCCGACCGTACGGAAGCTCGACCCGGTTTCGGCGAACAGGGTCTCGAATACCTGCTTGAGGCCCTTGTAGACCGAGCGCACGAGCGGCATGCGGTCGAGTATAGTCTCGCCCATCTGGACGAGCGTGCGCCCGACAAGGTTGGCGGCGAAGAAGCCGAGCAGCGTCAGCCCAACAAATGCAATGACAAGCCCGGTCCCGGGGATGGACCAGGGCAGGTAGGTTTCGGGCAGGTACTGGACCGGGATAAGCGGACGAATGAGGCCGTCCACCCAGGTCACGAAGGCCCAGGTCAGCCACAGCGTGATCGCAACCGGACCGGCAACGATGAGACCGGTCAGGAAGTAATTGCGTATCCGAGCGCCGATATGCGAGCTGGTTTTTTCCGCCACCGGCTCGTCCGGTGCGGACACTTCGCGCTGATTCTCTGGAGAGCTCATATCGCGTATATCGGCCTGACCTTTACCCGGCGCAATGGTACAATACCCAACGCAATGGTCCAGCCATCATTCCAGGACTGTGGTGTCGATATACGGGGCCCGTGACCACTGCCTGTGAATTGGCCGGTTCCCGCCCCAAAATAGGGCTGAGGGAAGACTACTCCGCCGGATATTGTTGCAATGCGACAAAATAAAGAAGAAGAGAGCGCGGTTGTATCAACCTGAAGCCATCGCGCTCTGATGCGGACGGCGCTCCCCTTACACGGTCGACCTATTCCACCGTCACCGACTTGGCGAGGTTGCGCGGCTGATCGACATCGGTGCCCATGGTCACCGCCGCATGATAGGCGAGCAGTTGCACCGGCAAGGCGTAGACGAGGGGCGTCGCCGTCGCCGGCATGTCGGGCAGGGTGATAATGGCGACCGATTCGATCGTCGCCTCCGCCGCTCCCTTGGGATCGGTGATGAGGATGATGCGGCCGTCGCGGGCGGCGACTTCCTGCATATTGGACACGGTCTTCTCGAACACCCGATCATAGGGCGCGATGACGACCACCGGCATTGTGGCGTCGATCAGCGCGATCGGTCCGTGCTTGAGCTCGCCGCCGGCATAGCCCTCGGCGTGGATATAGGACGTTTCCTTCAGCTTGAGCGCGCCTTCCATGGCGAGCGGAAAGCTGGTGCCGCGGCCGAGATAGAGCACGTCGCGGCTCTTGGCGATGTCGCGTGCGAGCCGCTCGATCTGCGGTTCGAGCGCGAGCGTTTCGGTCATGTGGCGCGGCACCTCGATCAGCGCCCGCACCAACCGGTGTTCGTCGTCCTCCGACAGGACGCCGCGCGCGCGGCCGGCGGCAATGGCAAGGCAGGCAAGGACGGCAAGCTGGCAAGTGAAGGCCTTGGTGGAAGCCACGCCGATTTCGGGCCCGGCGAGGGTCGGCATGACGAGCTCGCTCTCGCGCGCGATCGTCGAGGTCGGGACATTGACGATGGACAGCGAGTGCAGGCCTTGCTGCTTGCCATACCGCAATGTTGCCAACGTGTCGGCCGTCTCGCCCGATTGGGACACAAAGACCGCAAGATTGCCGGGCGCGTAAGGCGCTTCGCGGTAGCGCAGTTCCGAGGCGATATCGACCTCGACCGGAAGGCGGGCGAACCGCTCGAACCAATACTTGCCGACCAATCCGGCGTAATAGGCGGTTCCGCAGGCGGAAATGGTGATTCGGTCGAGCTCGCGGAAATCGAACGGCACGGCCTCCGGTAGCGACACCCGTTCGTTCGGAAAGTCCATATAGGCCGACAGGGTATGGGCGACGACCTCCGGCTGCTCGTGGATCTCTTTCGCCATGAAATGGCGATAGTTGCCCTTCTCGACCAGGAGCGAGGAGGCAGCAGAGCGCAGGATCGGCCGTGTCACTTCAGCACCGTTCGCGTCGAAGGTCTTCGCGCCGCCGCGTTTGAGCACGACGATATCGCCGTCCTCGAGATAGCTGATGGTCGAGGTGAACGGAGCAAGCGCGATCGCGTCCGAGCCCAGGAACATCTCTCCGTCGCCAATGCCGATCGCAAGCGGCGAGCCGCGGCGAGCGCCGATGAGGAGATCGTCCTCGCCTTGGAACAGAAACGCAAGCGCGAAAGCGCCCCGCAGGCGCGGCAGCGCCGTCTTCACCGCCTCGACCGGACCAACGCCGCCCGCCATCACCTCGGTGACGAGATGGGCGATCACCTCGGTGTCGGTCTCGGTCGCGAAATGGGCGCCGTTCAAGGTCAGGTCGGCCCGCAACTCGTTGAAGTTCTCGATGATTCCATTGTGGACCACGGCGACGCGGTCGGTCGCATGCGGGTGCGCATTGGTCTCGGTCGGCCGGCCATGGGTCGCCCAACGCGTGTGGCCGATGCCGATCCGCCCGGCGAGCGGCTCGCGGTCGAGCCGCAATTCCAGGTTTTTCAGCTTGCCCTCCGCCCGCCGCCGCGTGAGTTGGCCATATTCCAGCGTGGCGACGCCCGCCGAGTCATAGCCGCGGTATTCGAGCCGTCTAAGCGCATCGACCATCGCCGGCGCGACCGGCCCACGACCCATGATTGCGATGATTCCACACATGGATTGCAAAATTCCTCTTCGGCGGGCGTCACCGGGCCGTAGCACCCGATTGCGCTAAGAGATGAGAGGATCGATCCTAATTACATCAGATACTTAAAGATCGTATCTCATCGGGTATATGAGGGCCCGACCGCCTTCGGCATTTAAGGACGAATAGCGCGATCCGCCGCGCTGCACCATCCGACTTCAGTCCGTGGATCCCGGCTTGTTCTTGGACGCAACGACCCGCTCGCGCCAGCGCGTCGCCCATCCTTCCTTCGTGAACTGCCGGCCCCGCCCCACACCGAGGCCGCCGGCCGGCACATCCTTGGTGATGACCGACCCGGACCCGACATAGCCCGTGTCACCAACCTTCACCGGCGCCACGAGACACGTGTTCGAGCCGATAAAGGCCTCGCTGCCGATGTCGGTGCGATATTTGGCGGCGCCATCATAATTGCAGGTGATCGTGCCGGCCCCGATATTGGCCCGTGCACCAACCCGCGCATCGCCGATATAGCTCAGGTGATTGGCCTTGGCGCCGGCCTCTATGGTCGAGGCTTTGATCTCGACGAAATTGCCGATATGCGCATCTTCGCCGATCGCAGCGCCGGGCCGCAGCCGCGCGAACGGGCCGACGATCGCCCCGCGGGCGATGCGGGCGCCTTCGATATGGGAGAACGAGCGGATCACTGCGCCCTCCTCCACCGTGACCCCCGGACCGAACACGACATAGGGCTCGATCCGAACGTCGCGAGCGAGCTTGGTGTCGGCGCAAAGAAAAACCGTCTCCGGCGCGACCATGGAAACGCCGGCCTCGAGCGCTTGCGCACGCAGCCTTTGCTGCATGCTGCTCTCCGCCTGCGCGAGTTCAGCCTGCGTGTTCACTCCCAGCACCTCCGTAGGGTCGGCGGTTTCCCGTGCGAGCGTCGTCAACCCCTTGCGCCGGGCGATCGCCACCGCATCGGTGAGATAGAATTCGCGCTTGGCGTTATCATCGGTGATCTCATCGAGAATCGCGAGAGCGACCTCGCCCTTGAGCCCCATCAAGCCGGCATTGCAGAGCGTGATCGCCCGCTCGGAGGCGCTCGCATCTTTCTCCTCACGAATGGCAAGGAGACGTCCATCCTCGGTGATCAACCGTCCGTATCCGGTCGGGTCGGGCGGGCGGAATCCGAGCACGACGACCGCGGCGCCATTGCGAAGCGAATCGCGCAGACCCGCGAGCGTGCCGGGCCGAATCAGCGGCGTGTCGCCATAGACGATGAGCACATCCTGCGGCTGCCGCGCGAGCGCGGCGCGGGCCGCAAGCACGGCATGGCCGGTTCCGAGCCGCTCGGTCTGGGTGAAGATCTCCGCCGCGGGGATCATGGCTCGGACCGCCTTGGCGACCGGCTCGGCGGAAGGACCGATGACGGCCGCGACATCCCCATCGCCCACCGCCTCGCCCACCGCCGAGAGCACATGCGCGATCAGCGGCTTCCCCGCAATGCCGTGCAGGACTTTCGGCCGCGACGAACGCATGCGCGTTCCCTCGCCGGCCGCCAATATGATGGTCAGGCAGTTCCTCAATAGGCCTCCCCGCCTTCAGGCGGCCTGCCGTAGCCCGCCGAAGATGGGCTGCAGTGACCGCAGAGCAAAAATAGCTCGCTTGAGACCGCGCGCAAAGCAATCTGTCGCGGCAAAGCATGGGAGAGCGAAGAAGACGGTCTTCTGGTAGGTTTTTTAAAATGATTCGGTGGGCCGCACGGATATGGCTGATCGACCAAGGCGCGGTCAGGGCGACAAGCCCAAGAAGCGCATCGATATGGGGCCCTTGTTGCGGATCGGCGCCTGGGGGCTGGCGGCCGCCGGCGCGCTTGCGTTCGCGGTTTTCGCTAGCCGCTCGGAGATCGGCGAACGGCGATTCGCCTTGGCCCTGGCAGACCGTCCGCAATCAGATACCGCCCGTCAGGTGACGGCCCAGGCTTTGACGCGCGCTGCGCAGGCCGAGCGCGAAGCGCGCAGGCTGGCCGAAAAGGTTCAAACCCTGACCGGCGACCGCGACCAGCTTGCGAACCGGGTCGCAACGCTCGAGCGCAGCCTTGAGGATCTGACCGGTTCGATTTCGCTGACCCGGCCGGCGCGCCGGCCCGCGATGGTGGACATGCTGTTGCCGCCGCTCGATGGACCTTCGACCCCTCCCGCCGCGTCCGATCCTCCGACGCCTGGTCCGCCCGCACTCCGCGAAATTGCCAGCCTTCCGAGCCCGTCCGCAGCGCCGACCTTCCCCGATGCACGTGCACCGCAGCCTGCGCCGATGGCCTTGGGACCGGCCGAACCAGCGGCGGCCGATCCCGACCACGACGAGAGCGTCCCATTTTACATTCCTGTTCCGCGCCCCAATCCGCTCGCGGCGGACCCCTTACACCCGCCGGCGACTCGTCCAGCAACCCCCATGGCACCGACACGCGACACGACGGCACGCAACACGGCGGCGCGCGACACGGCGGTACACAACACGGCGGCGCGCGATACGGCGACTCTTGCCCAACCACGCACGGCGCAGCGAATGGGCTTAGACCTCGGCGGCGCCACCAGCGTCGAAGGATTGCGGGCACTCTGGACCCATATCAAGAAGAGCCCGTCCTCGCCGCTGATCGCCGATCTCAAGCCCCTCGTGTCCGTGCGCGATGCGGCACAACCGGGTTCGGTCGAGTTGCGGCTCGTCGCCGGCCCGGTGCCGAGCGCGCTTGCCGCATCGCGCCTGTGCGCTGCGCTGAGCGCATCCGGCACCGCCTGCCGAACCGCGGCCTTTGAAGGACAGACCTTGACGTCGCGGTGAGTCCGGCGCGCCATTACCTAAGGCCGAAACCAATCACGCTCTCTTGCTTTTTTCGTGGGCATGATCTCGTCCGAAAAATCTGCCAGCTTTTCGGGATCGTAATCTGGAACACCTCATCTTTAAATTGAACCGACCGCGGGTCGGCGTCTCGACCGGGAAAGTCGAAGGCGTCTTGGGAAGGGTCTCGGAGTGCACCCTCCCTTGAAAAGGGAGGGTCGGATCGCGGCGCAGGTTTGCCTGCGTGCAATCCGGGGAGGGATCGTGGGCCGAATCTGGGCATGATCCGGAAAGATCACAGACTGATCGGACATGATCATGCGAGAGACAAAGGAAGAGGACAGCGCGATCAACCGGCACCGATCGCGTTCCCGCCCCCCTCCCGGTTTGCTGCGCAAACCGACCTCCCCCTTTCAGGGGGAGGTGGACTGTTTTTCGGACAAGACCATGCTTTGAGGCTGAACGACTATGCGCCCGCGATTCCTGCCCTCTACCCGCGCCCTTTGTGCCCTCGCCGCCGCCGGCATGCTGGCGCTCGGCTCCGCTCTTGTCATGCGCTATCGCGTGATCGAGAACTCCACCGTCGGGCTTGCCTGCGAAGCGGGGCGTGAGGATTTCGTCTGCCTCGCACGGATCACGGCGATACGGCTGTTCGGCGCGCATGTTTTCGGCATCGTCGCGCTTGGCGCCGCGTTGCTCAACCTGTTCCGCCCGGCACTGCTGCTCCTTGCCATCGCCCTTCTCGCGACCCTGTCCGGGCTCGTGCTCTACAATACGAGCCTTGCGGGGCTTGCCGCGGGGCTCATGATCATGAGCTTTGCGCGTCCCGCCCGCGAACCAGCGTGATCGCAAGAGCGACCAAGCCGCCCGCCAGCCAAAGCGCCTGCCAATTGGCGATGCCCTCATTGAAGACGATGTAAGCGGCGCTGAGCGCGAGGATCGCTGCGGCGACCGTCTCCGCAACGCCGCGGCACCCGATCTTCTGCGACTGATTCAATCGAAGAACAAGAAACGGGAAGACCGCCGCCGTCAGCGCCGCAAAAGGAAGATCGCGGTAGCGTGAGTTGAAAACGAGGCCAAGGGCCGTTTCGATCGCAACGAGCGTAAGGAGAACGAGGAGCGCACCGGCGACGACGACAAGCGGATCGGCCGGACGCTCATCCGTAGCGCCGAGCGTTTGGGCAAAGGTCGGCGCGCCTGCACCGCGCGCCAGAAGGCCGGCGCCGACGATCGGCGAGGCAAGTGCAGCAAGGCCGAGCGCCGTGCCGCGGACCGCTCCGCCCGGTCCAAGACTCTCGATGAGGATCGTCTCGATTGTCCATCCGGCCAGCACGCCGCCGACGATGGCATTCGCGCCGACCGCGAGCCAAGACAAAGCCGGCATCTTCGCCGCCGCTCGTCCGGCGGCAATCCAGGCGGCAGCGAAGACGCAGCAGACGAATACAAGGCCGCCGAGCAACTGCCATCGCCACCACGGATGGTTCGAGACCGTCTTGCCGAACACGAATTTCGGTTCGCGCCCATCACTGGTGAACAGCCCCCAATAGCCACCCACGGTTCCTTCGAGCGCACGTTTCCACGGCTGGTCGAATGCCTCGATCAGGTTGATACGATAGCCGTGCCGGGCCGCGCCGGCGATAACGTCTGCGACCACACGCGCCTGATTAGAGGGCGAAGGCAATGCCCCCTGCCGCATGCGGCCGTGGCTCGGCCAACCGACTTCGCCGATCAGAATCTCGCGCCCGGGAAAGCTTGCTGCGACCTCATCGCTGATCGAATCGACATGGGCGCCCGCCTCGTGCGCGGCGACGGGCTCATCCTCCCAATAGGGCAGGATGTGAATGGTGACGAAATCGGTCGCGGCGGCAAGGTCGCGGTTGCGCAGCCAGTACTCCCATACATCGGCATAGGTGACCGGAACCGGCACCGCCGCCCTCACCTCGCGGATGATCGCCCCGAGATCGTCCGCCGACAGCTCACCGCGCAGCAGCACCTCATTGCCGACGACGACTGCCGTCACGACATGCGGATAGCGCCGTGCGAGCGCGATGGTGCGGTCGATCTCGGTCCGGTTGGTGACGCGGTTGCGTGACAGCCATGAGCCCAGGATGACCTTGAGGCCGAGCCGCTCGGCGATCGGCGGAACCTGATCGAGCCCCTGGTCGACCGAGTAGGTTCGCACGCACTCGGTCACCTCGGCGAGCCGGGCCAGATCCTGTTCGATCTGCGTGCGTTCAATGCGAATGCCGGGCGTGAACGGACTTTGATCGCCACGGAACGGGGCATAGGACAGGCACGCGGCCTTCACCGCCGGCGCGTCGGTCGGCGGCACGCGCACAGGCAGCCCCATCCACCACCATAACGTCGCAACCACGATGAGCGCGAAGACGAAGAGGCCGGCTGGAAAACGCATCGATCCACAAATACTCTAAATGAGATGCACGCTCGACACCGCACGCGGAGCCGGTCGGTGGCGTCGGTTGCGCGGCGCTGGAAGGGTGGACAAACTCGGTTTCTCCGCGCAAGGTCCGCTTCGACAAGGACGCCATCATCACGGCTTAATCAAGTGGTGTCATCTTACGATCCGGGCTCACCTCATCGGGATCAATGACAGCATCGGCCATGCCTCTCTCCGGTCCGCGAACCGCCGCATTTGTGTCCTGCTTGGTGATGGTCTTGGCGTCGTCTCTTGACGTCGCGCGGGCGCAAAGTCCTGACCAGAACATCGAGCAAAGCAAGTCGGCTCCACCGACAGTCGAAACGGCCAAACGGGATAAGAAGGCGCGCGCCGATCAGGCGGTGCAAGCAGGTCGCGCCTTGAAGGGGCCGGCTTCCAATCCGGAATGCGTGTGGCTTGGCCAGCGTGTCGTCAATCTTCTCTGGCGCGACGACCTCGTGACCGCGTTCCGCCACCTCGATCTCTACGACCGCTTCGGGTGTCCGGGAGGTCACGTGCGCGACAGCTTCCGTTGCGTCGTCCGCCAGGGAAATATCGATTCCAAGGCAAACGAGACGCTGAACTCACGCGTCCATTCCTGCTGGCTCGACCCGAAATTCGTCGTGTCCGAACCCGTGCCGACGCCGACCGCGCAGACCACACCGCAAACCGATACCCGCTAGAGCAAGTTGCCGCGCCGCGGAAGGGCTGCATTCAGGCAGAATGCGGTCTACTTCAAATTGTCTGTGAATGATCGCGGTTTCTCGGGTGAAGCGGTTCTCATTTTTGCCTGAAAATTCGCTAACACGACCGCTTCCGTTCCAATCTGCCGGAACGGAATTCGTTCTCGCGACGTTGGTCGTCGGTCATTGTAAGTAGGATGTTGCGCTGCCCTCAAACTGCCATGTGTGACCTGTACTTGGAGACGCTGCGCGCGCAGCCATGTCCTGCAGCGCAAAGCCAGTGGTCGGGCCTTGGGGACAGGCTTGAGACCATCATCCTCTTCCCCGGTTGGTAGGATCATGCGTACCGTTGCTGCCGTGGTCGCGCTTGTCGCGTGCCTACACGCTATCGCGTGGGCAATCTGGAAGAGCGAGAGTTCGGCTCCGAATATCAAGGGTCCGCTCGCCAGTATCTCCTATTCACCCTTTCAAGGTTCGGCCCATCCCAATGCCGCCGACAACCCGGTCAGCATTGCGCAGATCAGGGCCGACCTGAAGGTTCTCGCGCCTCACACGCGGACGGTGCGCACCTACTCCTCGACCGGTGGGGCCGAGCTCGTTGTACCGGTCGCCGCCGAATTCGGGCTCAAGGTCGCAGCCGGAGCCTGGATCGACAAAGACGAGCAGCGCAACGCGCGCGAAGTCGAGGCCGCCATCGACATTGCGCGGAAGAATCGCAATGTGAGCGCGCTCGTGGTTGGCAACGAGACGATCTTTCGCCGCGAGCAAAGCGTCGACGACCTGATCCGGCTCCTCCACCACGTCAAGCACGAGGTTGGTGGCGCGGTACCGGTCACCACCGGCGAGATCTGGCATATCTGGCTGGAGAATCCAAAGCTCGCCTACGCAGTCGATTTCATCGCTGCCCACGTCCTGCCGTACTGGGAAGGCTTCTCCGCGGACCAGGCAGTGGATCAGGCGGTTATCGTCTATAACAAATTGCGAAGGGCGTTCCCGGGCAAACGCATCGTGATCGCCGAGTTCGGCTGGCCGAGCGCCGGTTACAATCGCCAGGCGGCGAATCCCGGCTCGATCGAACAGGCAAGCGTGCTGCGCAATTTCGTCGCACGCGCGGAAGCCCACGGCATCGATTACAACATCATCGAAGGCTTCGACCGGCCGTGGAAGCGATTCGAGGGCAGCGTCGGTCCTTATTGGGGCATTTTCGACGCTGCGCGCGCGCCCAAATTTTCCTGGACCGGCCCGATCGGCGATGGCGATCATGACAAGATCGGCGCGATCGCGATTGCCGTCGGCATACTCGCCTCCCTGCCGATTCTCGCGATCGCCGGCGCGACCGCCATGCAAGCGCTGCTGCTTGCCGTGTTCTCTCACATCATCGGTGCGTGGGCGGCGGTCGTATTCGATTACTGGAACGGCCACTATTTCCCGCTCGGCGCAGCAATCGGGCTCGGCGCCGGAACGGCGCTCCTCATCCCGCTGATCATGATCGCGATGTGGCGGATGGAGGAGATCGCCTCGGTGCTGTTCGGCCGCAAGCCGGCGCGGCTGCTCGGCGCTGCCGGCACCGGCACCAACCTTCGCCATACGCCGAAAGTATCGATTCACATACCGGCTTACATGGAGCCGCCCGACATGCTCGAGGCGACGCTCGATGCGCTCGCCCGCCTCGATTATCCCAACTTCGAGTGCGTCGTCGTCATCAACAACACACCCGACCCCGTCTTCTGGCGCCCCATCGAGCGGCGATGCCACGAGCTTGGCGAGCGTTTCAAGTTCGTCCTTGCCGACAAAGTCGAAGGCTTCAAAGCCGGCGCGCTGCGGCTGGCGCTGGCGCATACCGCCCCGGACGCCGAGATCATCGGCGTGATCGACGCCGACTACACCGTATCATCGGATTGGCTGCGCGACCTCGTGCCCGCCTTCGCCGATCCGCGCGTCGGCCTGGTGCAGGCCCCGCAGGATCATCGCGACGGCGACAAGAGCCTGATACACACCGCGATGAACGGCGAATATGCCGGCTTCTTCGACATCGGCATGGTTCAACGCAACGAGAACGGTGCGATCGTCGCTCATGGGACCATGTGCCTGATTCGCCGCGCAGCGATTCATGCCGCGGGCGACTGGTCGAGCGACACGATCTGCGAGGACACCGATCTCGGCCTGTCGATTCTCGAACGCGGATGGAGCGCGCATTACACCAATCGGCGCTACGGCCACGGCCTGCTGCCGGACAGTTTCGAGGCGTTCAAGAAACAGCGGCACCGCTGGGCCTATGGCGGCTTCCAGATCGCCAAAAAACACTGGCGTCGGTTCATGCCGGGCGCGACGCGTCTCACTCCCGAGCAGAAGCGCGAGTTCGGCTTCGGCTGGCTCAGCTGGCTCGGAGCCGAGAGCGTCGGCGTGGTGCTCGCGCTGCTGAACCTCGTCTGGGTGCCGGTCGTCGCCCTCATCGGGATCGCCGTACCGGACAAGGTGTTGACGGTGCCGATTCTCGTCTCGTCCGCTCTATCGGTGGCGCATTTCGTTACGCTCTATAATCGTCGTGTCCGCATCGGCTCGGCTCAGGCCGCAGGCGCGATGTTCGCGGCAATGTCGATGCAGTGGACGGTGGCGCGAGCGGTGGCGCATGGCCTGATCTTCGACCATCTGCCTTTCGTGCGCACCGCCAAGGGCGGATTTGCGCGCAAACGCCTTGCGTTTCCCGCTCTCGGCGAGGCGCTGATCGGCACGTTGCTCCTGCTCGGTGCTGCTACCGTGTTCTGGAGCAATATCGAGTTACAGGTACGCGAGATCAACCTGTTCGGCATTGTGCTGATCGTACAGAGCATACCGTTCCTCGCCGCGGTCGGCTTTGCGCTGCTCGAAGCCTCGCGCATCAACGACTTCGCCTTCTGGCGTGGGTTGCAGAGCGAGACCGCCGATCTGCTGCAGCCCACATCGCTTGCCCCGGGTCAGCAGGCCCTCGCCGAGGTCATGGCCGAACACGCTGCGCCGGTTTCCGAGCAGCGGACGGAGCCGGCGCAGTGAATGACCTCTCCCTGCAAGCGGCTATTTGATTCACACATCTCCGACGTCATCAAAAAGAGGATTCAAGATCAGAGACTTAACTGATCCGCGATACTGAACGAGCCGAAGTCCTGG
>JANQIP010000104.1 GCA_028282095.1 Xanthobacteraceae bacterium
CGGGCCGAGACCGCCGGCGAGCGCCCCGTGCGTCACTAGAGCACGATCCCGAAAAGTTGGCAGACTTTTCGGACAAGATCATGCGACAAAACAAAGAGATGGGGCGCGATTCAATCTGAATGAATCGCACTCCAGGTCCGGCGGGGGCCGATCGCGCGCGACGGCTTCGCCTATTTCAAACCCAGCCCGGAGAACTTCTTCTGGAAGCGCGAGACGCGGCCGCCGCGGTCGACGAGCTGCTGCGTGCCGCCGGTCCAGGCGGGATGCGATCTCGGGTCGATGTCGAGCCTTAGCGTGTCACCCGGCTTACCCCAGGTCGTACGCGTCTCGAATTCGGTGCCGTCGGTCATTACGACCTTGATCGTATGGTATTCGGGGTGAATGTCGGGCTTCATCGCTTGACCTACTGCTGGCGCCGGTGCGCAATTGCGGGTCTATAACCGACGGGCGATGTCGACACAAGTTGTCGAGTGTCGCCCGAGAACAGGTCGTTTTCCATGAATTTCATCGACGGCAGGCAAGCGAGCTCCGAGGCGTTTGCCAAGGATCGGGGCAAGGGGGAAGCCGGCCGGTCGCGCGGCGTGCGGCCGTTCCTTGCGATGCTGCCTTTCATCGCGCGCTATCGCGGGCGCGCCATCGCGGCCATCGCCGCGCTCCTCGTCGCGTCGCTGGCGACGCTGGCCGTGCCGATCGCCGTGCGACGGATGATCGATTTCGGCTTCACGGGAGAGCGGATCGGTCTCATCGACGAGTATTTCGCCGCCCTGATCGCGCTCGTCGGTGTGCTCGCGGCGGCGAGCGCGCTGCGTTATTACTTGGTGACCGTCATGGGCGAACGGATCGTGGCCGATCTGCGCTCGCGTGTGTTCGATCATCTGACGGCACTGTCGGCGAGCTTCTTCGACAACGCGCGGAGCGGCGAGTTGTTGTCGCGCCTGACCGCCGACACGACCCAGCTCAAAATTGCCGTCGGGACTTCGATATCGGTCGCGCTGCGCAACCTGGTGCTGTTCGTCGGCTCGGTGGTGATGATGGTGGTCACCAGCCCGCGCCTGTCTTTTTTTGTGATCGTCGCCATTCCGGTGATCGTTCTGCCTCTGGTCGGCTTCAGCCGAGTGGTGCGGCGACGCTCGCGCGTGGCCCAGGACTCGCTCGCCGACGCTTCGGCCTATGCCGGCGAGCTGATCGGCGCCGTGCGCGTCCTGCAGGCCTTCACCAATGAGAAGCTTGCGGGCGGCCGGTTTTCTAACGCGGTCGAGCGCGCCTATCTCGCCGCGCTCGGCTCCACCCGCGCCCGCGCCTTGCTCACCGCCATCGTGATCTTCCTTGTGTTCGCAAGCGTCGTGCTCATTCTCTGGGTCGGTGCGCAGGACGTGCTCGAGCAGCGGATCACGGCGGGCCGACTCAGCCAGTTCGTGATCTATGCCGTGTTCGCGGCCGCCGCTCTCGGCGAGATGTCGCAAATGTTCGGCGAGATCTCGCAGGCCGCGGGTGCGGCCGAGCGCTTGAACGAGCTGCTCGCGGTCAAGCCGGCGATCACCGCGCCGCCGCATCCGAAGCCGCTGCCCAAGCAGGGCGGCGGCGAGGTGGCATTCGACCGCGTACGCTTTGCCTACCCGGCGCGGCCGGACGTAACGACCCTCGATGAGGTGTCGTTCCGCGTGGAGCCCGGCGAGAAAGTCGCGATCGTCGGCCCCTCCGGTGCCGGCAAGAGCACGATCTTCCATCTGCTGCTGCGTTTCTACGATGCCGACTCAGGGGACGTGAGGTTCGAGGGCGTGCGCGTTGCCGATGTCGATCCGCACGACCTGCGCGCGCGCATCGCGCTGGTGCCGCAGGATCCGACGGTTTTTGCAGCCAGCATTGCCGACAACATACGGTTCGGTCGGCCGGACGCTTCCGATGCCGATATCAGGCGGGCCGCCGAACTCGCCGCCGCCTCCGAGTTCATCGATCGGCTGCCGCAGGATTTCGACACATTGGTCGGGGAACGCGGCATAACCCTGTCGGGCGGCGAGCGGCAGCGGCTTGCCATCGCGCGGGCGATCCTGCGCGCGGCGCCGCTGCTCCTGCTCGACGAAGCGACCTCCGCTCTCGATTCCGAGAACGAGACCTTGGTGCAGGCTGGGTTCGCCCGCCTGATGCAGGATCGCACCACCTTGGTGATCGCGCACCGGCTGGCGACGGTGCTCTCCTGCGACCGTATCCTGGTGATGGATCACGGCCGCATCGTCGAGGAGGGCCGGCACGATAGCCTGATCGCGCAGGGCGGACTCTATGCCCGGCTCGCCCGGTTGCAGTTCGACACCGCTGCGGCGGCGGAGTGAACGCGCGCGGGTACCGCGCAGCGCGCCGGGCGATGTGGGCTGCGCTTCCTAGCGGCGAGGGATGGGATTTGCGCAGTCAGTTTTTTTGCTTGTCGGGAAAAAGGCCTATATATGAAACGTAGAGAATAGATATTCCAGATATCAAAATATAGATCTCCAAGTTCGTTATTTTTTGCAAGAGGTTTGTATCAAACGCGCAGACGATCAAAGCGAGCCCACTGACAAAACCTGCGCCTGCCAAAGTTTTCTGGATAATTCCCTTGAGGTCCATTGGCCATTGCTTAAAGAAATAAAAGGCCGCTTGTCCTACAGCACTAATGAGAGCAAAGATGAGTATAATCGTTCCCAAGTTGTCGATAAGGAAAAATTGCCAGTATCGCAAATGACTCATGAGCTACTCTAATTCTTTAATGGGAGTTCTTATTGAGAGTCAAAATTGCCCATATGACTAATACAATCAATGCTGCTGGTAATGCTAGATCAAGCCTCAAGTCTCCGAGCTGCAACCCACGAAGGGGGTCGATAGCGGGAAACCAAGAAAGCACATTATACAAAACTAAGAATCCAAAAGATAAAACAATGAAAGTGAAGTGCGGACGAGAAATCTTCGTCCTAGAATCCACGGCCGCCATCACCATTTCGCCCCTTACGAATCAGCCCATCACTACATATGGTGTCACCTTAATCAGGTGGCTGCAAGATGATAGACGCCATCTGCGCGGTCAAGCAAGTCGCCCGCGCAGTCGGGCGGCTTTCGGGGCAGGTTAGCGGTTTGCCTCGCTCAGCGCGGCATCCGACGGAGTGGTTGGGCCATCAGCGTGAGAACAGCCAGAGCAGCAGGCTGAGCGCGATGCTCACGAGAATGCCGGTTGTGATCGGAATGTAGAGCGAGCCGCGCTCGCCCTGAATGAAGATGTCTCCAGGCAGGCGGCCGAGGCCGAGGCGCGACAGCCATGGCCATAGAAGGCCGATCGCGACGATCGTCAGTCCGATAATGACAAGCGTGCGTCCCATCGGTCGATAACGGCGCTTCCGGTCCTCTCGTTCCGGTCACGGTCAATAAAGGGCGAGGGAAAACGCGATCCGGCCAGAGTCTTCAAAAAAATGCGGTTCTGAGCATGATCCCGAAAAGTCGCGCTCCTCACCGTGAGGGCCGAGCAACGGGGCCGAACAGGACGCGCAACGGCGGGTACGGCGCGAAAGATCCCGAACAAACGATGGTCTGGATTCAAGCCGCGCTCATTCTTCGGGGATGACGTTCTTGGCTCCCTTCGCGCCCATATAGACCGCGAGGATGCGCACCGGCTTCTTGCCTTGATTGATCCCATAATGAGCGACATCCATCGCCTCCATGAATGCGTCGCCCTTGCGAAACGTGCGCTTGCCGCGCGCGCCGTAGTCGACCGTCACCTCGCCCTCAAGGATATAAACGAACAAGGGCACGCCATGCTTGTGCGCGATTGTTTTGGCGCCGGGCGCAATCGTCACGATCGCGGCGGTGACATGCGCGGGACCGGTCGTCGGATAGCGGAGGGTCTCTCCGAGAGCATTGGTTCCGGTGGACAGCAAGGGGATCGCCGGATAGCCCGGCTGCTCGGCGGCGGCGCGGCCCGTCAGCGCATAGCCCGTTAGCGCAAATCCGATGGTGATGGTGCAGGCGAAAGTCAGAAGCTGGAGAGCGCGGTGGCGCATGGGCGATCGTCCTCCTGCGGCAGGTACGGGGCGGGCAGGCCGTGGCCGGTGGTGAGCACAGCAGGGCGTGAGATCGGCCGTATCCGGTCCTAGAGCGATCCACTCCGCTTGAATCGATCGGGCGCTCTTCGCTTTGTTTGGTCGCATGATCTCCTCCGAAAAGTCTGCCAACTTTTCGGGATCATGCTGTTTTTTTTGTCGCATGATCTCCTCCGAAAAGTCTGCCAACTTTTCGGGATCATGCTGTTTTTTTTGTCGCATGATCTTGTCCGAAAAGTCTGCCAACTTTTCGGGATCATGCTGGTTTTTTTGTCGCATGATCTTGTCCGAAAAGTCTGCCAACTTTTCGGGATCATGCTCCAGCGTTTGTTCTGGCTGAGTCCGCCGCAGTTCTGTTCCCAAGGACAGGGACCTCGCCGCAGGGATTGCCAAGAGATGAGGTCGTCAGACGAGAAATGGGCGAATACCGATTTGCTCGACCAAAACAACACACCCCTTCGCCCGGATCGGTTCGATCCGGGCCGGGCGATCACAAGAGGTTGCTATGCGCGCTCGTCCCGCCGCGCAACAGGGCGATAGCTCGATCGCCCGGCAACGCCGGCATCATTGTTCGATTATGGCATGCGAAGGAGCTTCCATTGCAGCGCCGGGATCTTTGACCAGTCGGTGCAAGGCGCGTCCGTGGCCCCGGCGGCGTCGTCGGTTTGACCCTTCAGACACCGTTCTGCGTCAGCCAACGAACCGATCGCGAGAATCGAATCATACTTCACATAGTCCGTGAGATCAGACTTCTTGACGAAGTCCGCCATCGCTGACGAATCTGCGACCCCACCGACATTGGCCTTCTTGACGAGATCCGCCACCACAGATGCTTTTGCATAGCCGGCGAGATCAGATTTCTTGACGAAATCCTTAGCATCGGATGCCTTCAGATAGTTGTCCAGGTCCGACTTCGTAATATACATCCCGACATCAGACGCCTTCACGTAACCCGTCAGATCGGCATCCTTGAGGAGGCCCTTGACGTCCGAAGCTTTTGCATAGCTATCAAGGTCTGATTTCTTGACGAAATTCTGTGTGTCGGATGCCCTTGCGTAGCCGGTCAGGTCCGAGCTCTTCACATAGCCTTCCAAATCGCTTGTTTTTGCGTGTTGGGCGAGCTGGCCTTCGAGTTTGTTTATTTTTTCTTGTAGAAAGATTGTAATCTGGTTCAGGCATCTAATTCTGGCACTGTGATAGCCCCGCTCCGGATTGCATTTCGGCGCAGTCTGACTCAGCGCCGCGTCGGGAATGATCGTTGCAGCTAGAATAACGGCCGTCATTTGCAAGAAGCGCATCGTCTCCTCCTTCCGCGCATAGCAACGGCAGTATCTGCTTTTCCCCTATACGCCGCAACAAACAAATACGCGCTGCAACAAGCAAATCCGGAGCGCGCGGGGGCTCACCCGCGGCGCGGCACGATGATACGTTGAGTTCAGCGCGCGGTGCGTATGCAGGATGAGGTCTGTGACAGACAGACGACGGCTTGCGGCTCACTCGGACGACGCGTCGGCGGTGTGCCGCGATCCCTCGAATGAGCGGCGCAGCAGCGTCCACAGGCTGCCGCCCGTCGCCATGCCGAGCAGGTAGACAATGATCGCCATCAGGGCCAGCGGCAGGGTGGCGCTGAAGCCAAGGAAACTCATCGTGACGGTTTGGAGGTTTTGGACCGCGAACAAAAGGATAGCGGCGGCGAATAGAACGATCACGGCAGTATGAATCCAGCGCATGTTGGTCTCCTGCCTGCGGGCAGATGATTAAACGCGCCACCAATGTAATCCCGACCGCGGGCGACGCCTACAGCGTGATCCCGAAAAGTTGGCAGATTTTTCGGACGAGATCACGCGACAAAAAAAACAGCGTGATCCCGAAAAGTTGGCAGATTTTTCGGACGAGTTCTGCAAAATCGGACCGGTGGCGCTCTGTTCCTCTTTGTCTTCTCGGATGATCTTGTCGGAAAAATCTACCAATTTGAAAAACGACCGTCGCCTGCCGCCCTCCAGGTAGCTCAGCGTCACGCCGTCTTTCGTACAGATCTATTTTTGGTCCATCGGTTCCTCGTCCCCGGCCCGACCTCCGTCGATCCATTGGGTGTCATCGGAAGACGGGAATGAGCTTCGGCGGCGGGAGCGCGCCGTGCGCCTCGAGAGACGCTTCGCGCGAATCGCGCCGCCGACACGCCATACAACCGAAACTACCAGCACCGCCGCCTGACGCAACGGCGTGTGCAGTTACGAACGAAACGCCAGCCGAGGTCACGCCTGAAGGCGCGCCTCTCGCACACCCTCGCACAACGCCTCCAGCATTTGCGCGCCCAGCGCCGCCCAGGACCCCGCCAACCCGGCGGCCCCCACCAGTCCGCTTGGGTCCAGAGCTGCCTGCCGCCGCCCTGTAGGGCGCGATCGCCTTTGCGCATCACGGGCAATGGCGCCGCTGCCGAACCCTGCGCTGCAGCGGCGCTCACCACTGCGTCCGGCGCGCCGAGGCTGCCGGCGGCTGCATCGCCTGCAAGCGGCACGAGCCAAAGGCCAAGCATCAGTCCGGCCACCACCAATGATCGATGAAGATGTGATGTCACTCTCTTCTCCTTCTCCCTTCCAGAAACTCCGATCCTTGGATCGAATGATCCATGGACGCGAACGTAGCGAGAGCGACATGAATGGAAGCTGAAGGGTTAGACCACGCTTGCTGTTTGATCGGATGCGCAGAATACTATAAGTTGTGCATCTAGTCTTTGCGCATCGGATTGAATTGATTTGCGAGGAGATAAGGTAATGGGCCAGGTTGTAGGCGCAATAGTTATTGGCATAGTCACGAGCTTCATCTTCTTTTTTGCACAAAAGGGCTTTCTGGATGATCACTTCTTTCCGGATGATGCAGGAACGGCTGCCGAACAGGCGCGGGACGATGCTCTGAGGGCGGAAGCGCGGCGCCAGAAGGCGGCTGAAGCGCGTGCCAGGGCGCAAGCAGAGGCGGAGCGAATAAGGCGAAAAGAGATCGAGAAGGAAAATCGGCGCGCTCGAGAGGAGGCCGCCGCAAGGGCGAGAGCGGAAGCGGAGGCTGAACGGTTGAGGCGAATCAGGCTTGAGGACGAAGCACGGCGCGCCCGGATCGAGGCAGAGATCGAAGCGCGACAGGCCCTTCGGCGCGCGGAACGAAGAGCGGCTGAAGAGGCCCGGGCTCATCGGCGGCGGTTGCAGGAACAGGCGCGAGCGGCGGCCGAGGAGCGGGCAAGAAGAGCCAGAGCCTATCGAGCTTCAAATGGGGGCTGCGAGCTCGGCACTCACCCCGTCTGCTTGCACGTCGGACCAAGCGGTGGGGGAGCCGGAGGATACAATGCGGGGTGTTTTTGCGCGCCGGACTGATCGAGCCATACAGGGTAGCTTGGTAGGTTCGATCGCCGGCCTCGGCCGAATGCCCGTGAGGGACCTAAACGGGCGCTGCCGCGTTCTTATTCTGTGATCGCGGCGAATCTCTTCGACCGCGGCGTTTCGTTGTCGCTAGTGATACGGCACCAACGCTTGAGCCCGTCTCATTGTGTTGGTGCCGCATCACAAAGCATCGAATTAGCTAGAGCATGATCCCGAAAAGTTGCAGACTTTTCGGACAAGATCATGCGGCAAAACA
>JANQIP010000211.1 GCA_028282095.1 Xanthobacteraceae bacterium
TGGCAGACTTTTCGGACAAGATCATGCGACAAAACAAAGAGAAAGAGAGCGCGATCGATTCAATCTGAATGGATCGTGCTCTAGTGATGCGGCGCCAACGCTTGAGCACGTCGCACCGTGTTGGTGCCGCATCACAAGGTATTGGATCAGCTAGTGTTCCGGGCTGACGGTCCGGGGTCGGACCGTCAGAGAAGGAAACACTAGCACTGTGGTGAAGCGGGAGAAGGCGCATGGGCGGTGATGCTCGCGTGATCCGGCATGTCGTCGTGCGCGGCCGCGTGCAGGGGGTCGGCTACCGCGCCTGGACCGCCGACGAGGCCGCGTTGCGCGGCCTTGAGGGCTGGGTCAGGAACCGGCGCGACGGCTCCGTGGAGGCGGTGATTGCCGGGCCCGCCGACGCCGTGGCAGAGATGATCAAGACGGCGCGCCGCGGTCCCTTTACCGCCCATGTCACCAGTCTCGACATGACCGAGACCAGCGCCGACGTTCTCGAAGAGCGCCGCGGCGGGGAGAGTTTCTCGGTTTTGTCGACGCGGTGACGGCGCCGCGCGGGCCGGCTATGCGCCGGCGGCCGCATGGTCGGGGGAGGAGAACTCCGACGGCTCGCCCGCGCGAGTTTCGGCGCGGCCGAACAGGGCGGCGAATTCCTGCTTCAGGACGGCGTCGACTTCAGCCATGGAGACGGATCGACCGAGATCGACAAGGCTCGTGACCCCGTAACGAGAATCGGCGACGCCGCACGGCACGATCCCGGAGAAATGCGTGAGATCGGGATCGACGTTCAGGCTGATCCCGTGCAGCGTCACCCAGCGCTTGAGCCTTATGCCGACGGCGGCGATCTTGTCCTCGTGGCCCTCACCTTTGTCCGGCCTTGCGATCCAAACGCCGATTCGCCCGGCGCGCCGTTCGCCGACGATGTCGAAACGGTCGAGCGTGCGGATGATCCACTCCTCGAGTTGTGCCACGAAACAACGCACATCCGGGCGCCGCCGCTTGAGGTCGAGCATCAGGTAGACGACCCGCTGGCCCGGTCCGTGATAGGTGAACTGCCCGCCGCGGCCGGTCCGATGCACGGGGAAACGCGCCTCGATCAGGTCCGCAGCAGTGGCGCTCGTGCCCGCGGTGTAGAGCGGCGGGTGCTCAACCAGCCAGACGAGTTCCGCTGCCCGGCCCTCGCCGATGGCGCGGGCGCGGGTCTCCATCACGGCAACCGCTCGCGCGTAGGGCAGGGGCTGCGTGCCGACGTGCCATTCGACCGGCGGCTGCGCAACAACCGCTATGGCGCGAGCCCGGTCGGAACCGATGCAGCCGTTAATCACCTCGTAACCATAGCCATGTTCATTCATCCAATTGACGAGCGCTCGGTCCCAAGATGGCGTCGCACCTGGAATGAGCCAAGGACGGACCAGCAATAAACGAGCCGAGGAAGACAGCAATGGCCATGCTCACCGACGTCTCGCTCGATATTTCGGTTGTCCTCGGCACGACCGCCATGCCGATCCATCAGGCCCTGCGATTGGGCCGCGGCGCCATCATCGAACTGGAGGCGGGCGAGAGCGACGAGGTCAGCATCCTCGTCAACAATCATCCGGTGGCCAAGGGCGTGGTCGTCGTCAGCGGGAGCCATATCGCCGTCGAGGTGCGCCGGATGGTCGCCCGTTCGCCCGACCGGCGTTGAGCGCCGGAAAGCGGCTCGTCGGACGGCCCCGCCTTGTCCTTGCATCACCGATTTGTTACATGCACGCGTGTCGTCAAGACGCTCGGGCCATAGGGGTGTTCGTCCCGGTGCGCGATCCCGAAAAGCTGCGCGGCTTTTTCGATCAGGTCATGCGCCAGGACATGATATGGGGAGCGTCGGCGGTACTCTGCGTTGTCGTTTAATGCGGTCGTGGCGGAATAGGTAGACGCGCTAGCTTGAGGTGCTAGTGGGGAGACCCGTGGAGGTTCGAGTCCTCTCGACCGCACCATGTTCTTGGGACGGCCGATCCGCAGGATATTGACGACACAGCCAATACAGCGTGCCGTCAACAAGGCTCTCTATGCCCTACGCAATCGCATCGAGCGCCTCTCCAATCGCGCGAAAGACTATCGCCGCGTCGCCGCCCGCTATGACAAGCTGATCGAGAGCTTCGCAGCTTTCATGCTGCTCGCCTGTATCCGCATCTGGATCAAATTTGCCCACGCACCCTAAAGCGTTTTAAGGCGAAGTGGGATCCGGTTCGCCGCGGAAAACGCGACCAACAAAAAGCATGATCCCGAAAAGCTGCAGACTTTTCAGACAAGACCATGCGACAAAGCAAAAGAAACAGAGCGCGATCGATTCAACCTGAATGGATCGCGTCCCAAGAAACTCACCGGTATTGGTAACGGCGATGCCGTCCGGCGGAGGACGTGGCCCGACGGGGCGAACCGAACAGCAATTCCAGAAGACCGACCTGTTTCCGTGCCACCCGGCGCTTGCGCGGACGGGTTTTCTGGCGCGCGGCAATCCGCCCGCGCCGCGCCTGCGGGAACATCGCCTGCCGCTTGAGGATCGCCGGCGCAGCGAAAATCGAGACCAGGCCATTGCCATCGCCGAAGCTCGCAAGACCGGGCGCCGGCAACTCGGCCTGTTCCGGCAACGCGGCCTGATCCGGGAGCACGGCCTCATCCGCCGATGCGACTGAATGGGTTACGATCGGCTCATCCTCGTGCTCCCCGTGCTCCTCTTGCGCCAGGCGCGGCCACGGCGATTGCGGGGGCAGGGGGACTTCGCCGCGCACGGCGGCGGCAAAGGTTTGGGGCCGCGGAAGGTCGATGATCGCGCCCGGCGCGAATGAGCCGGCAAGGCCGAAACCTTCCGGATCGGGCGCTGCAAGAACCGGCTTGGTGGAGAGAGGCTCCATTGTCCACTTGATTTTCGCCGATGCGGTCCTTTTCTTGCGGCCGCGCGAGCCCCATCGCCATTGCTCGGGCAGTGTCGCGGTCTTCGGGCGGTCCTTCGTCGCCGGTACGACATGGACGATGCGATAGCCGCGCCGCTTGAGCTCGCGCAACAGGCCGGGCAAAGCAGCGGCGGTGTTTCGCTTGATATCGTGCAGGAGCAGCATGCCGCGGCCCCTCGCCTCAAGCCGCCGCAGGGCGCGGGCCATGATCTCCCGCGCCGAAATCCGCTTCCAATCGTCGGCCGGGAAATCGGCACTCCACGTCATCAAGTCTCGGCTGGCGAGATAGTTTTCGATCGTTCTCCCGCGCATGAGCCCCGGGATACGGAAGAACGGGGCGATCGCGTCACGATCGCCGAGCACGGCGGCGATCGAGACGATTCCGCGTTCGACCTGCGAATGCGCCTGGGCCCGTGACATCCGGTGGAATGTCAATGGATGGTTCTGGCTGTGGCTGGCGATCGTGTGTCCCGCGGCATGTGTCTGCCGCAACAGGTCCGGATAGGCTCTCGCCATCTGACCGACAACGAAGAATGTCGCCTTGACGCATTCGGCAGCGAGGGTGTCGAGTATGCGCGAGGTATGGGGCGGAAGCGGGCCGTCGTCGAAGGTCAAAACGACCTCGCGGTCGGCGAGCGGCAAGGTCTCGCGATATTGCATCAAGCCGAGGCGGATATGCTCGGTGGGCTCGATCACCAGGGTGCGGCTCGTTCCGAGCGCACCGGGATTTCCGGGGCAATCGGTGGCGTTGGCGGTGCCCGTTGTGGCGAGCGCAAGCAAAGCAACACCGGCGCTCAGCGCGCGCAAGTCGATCACGCTCCCCTCCCAGAATCCGCTACGTAACCATCCCATAGTTTGATCGTATTGGTAACGGCGCATTCGATAAAATACCGTGCATCAGCGTTGAATTTGCACTCGGCGTGGTTAGCGTGCATCAGTGCCGGTGAACGATGCCGGCGCAGGCTGCGGCGGCGATCACTTTCGCTCTCGTTCACCGGGATGCCGGACCGGCTCGCGCCATAGCCCGATAGTGCCCAAGATCCGGCGCGATTGACCGGATCGTCACGATGCTGTCGCCCGTGGTCTGCACAGGTCGGCCGAAGCGCGGCTGCGGCCGGAGGGCGTGCCGTTCGATCGGAAGGACACGATGCTCGAGACGGGTAGCTCGACCACGGCAGGCGCTTCAGGCGGCCTTGCATTGCGCGACGAGGAGGGCGCGATCCGGCCCGAGTATGTCGCGCGCCTGCGCGAAGCGCTCGAAGCGGGCGATGCCGCGACGCTGAGGACGCTCGCCGGCTCGCTGCACGAGGCCGATCTCGGCGATCTCCTGGAAGCGCTCGATCCCGACGAACGTCCGCGTCTGATCGAGCTGATGGGGGCGGATTTCGACTTCACCGCGCTCGTCGAGGTCGATGACGCGGTACGCGAAGAAATTCTCGAAGAACTCCCGACCGAAGCGGTCGCCGAAGGCGTGCGGGAGATCGATCACGACGATGCCGTCTATATTCTCGAAGACCTGCCGCAGGACGAGCAGACCGAGATCCTGGAGCAGCTTCCGCCGCCCGAGCGCGTCGCGCTGGCGCGTAGCCTGCAATATCCCGAGGACTCGGCCGGCCGGTTCATGCAGACCGAGTTCATCGCGGTGCCGCCGTCTTGGCGGGTCGGCCACGCGATCGACTATATGCGCGAGACTGCCGAGCTCCCCGACCGGTTCTACGAGCTCTACGTCGTCGACGGCGATTTCCGGCTCCTTGGCGCCGTCAGTCTCGACCGACTGTTGCGGACCCGGCGGCCGACTCTCGTCGCCGAGCTGATGGATGCCGAGCGGCGCCGCGTCCGCGCCACCGACGACCAAGAAGAAGTCGCGCGCCTGTTCGAGCGCTACAATCTCGTCGCCGTGCCGGTGGTCGACGCGTCCGACCGGCTGGTCGGTGTCATCACCGTCGACGACGTCGTCGACGTGATCGAGGAAGAAGCGGAAAAGGACATCAAAGCGCTGGGCGGCGTCACCGGCGACGAGCAACTGTCCGATTCGGTGTGGACCATTGCGCGCGGCCGTTTCAACTGGCTCCTGGTCAATCTCGCAACCGCCTTCCTTGCCTCCTCGGTTCTCGGGCTGTTCGAGGGCGAATTGCAGAAAATGGTGGCGCTCGCCGTGCTCGCGCCGATCGTCGCGAGCCAAGGAGGCAATGCGGCAACGCAGACGATGACGGTAGCGGTGCGCGCGCTCGCGACACGTGAACTCCGCGACAGCAATGCGCGGCGAATCGTAATGCGCGAACTTCTGGTTGGTCTGGTTAATGGGCTTGCCTTCGCCGTTATCGCCGGCGTCATCGCCTATGCCTGGTTCAAGATCCCCGATCTTGGGCTGGTGATCGGCCTTGCGATGATCTGCAATCTTACGGCGGCCGCACTCGGCGGCATCATGATACCCATGATCATTGCCAAATTTCGTGCTGATCCCGCGGTTTCGTCCGGCGTATTCGTGACCACCGTGACGGATGTGGTGGGCTTTTTTTCCTTTCTGGGCATTGCCACCTTGTGGTTCGGCCTGAGGTAACACCGCGAGAAAGGGACAATTGCGCCATCCATTCGGTCGGTGCGCTGACCAAGTCTTAACTCGCCGACTGTACCAATAGAGGTAGTACGGCGTTAACACATAGGATTAGTTGAATGCGGCCGGCTGTATCAACCAGCGGTCGAGTGGGGGCGGGTGACGCGGTTGTTCCCGCGTTTCCTTCGGGGATGTGGGACCATCCAATCTTCCGTCGGTGGAGTCAGTCCCTGCGTGCGCGCACGCAGTCGGGCCGGCGGCCGTTGTGGTTTCATCTTCTGATTCTTGCCTTCGGTCTTGCCTTCAGTCTGTCGGCCGTCGGTGCAGTCGCCTTTTTTGCTGCGTCGCGAGAGGACAGCGCCGACAACAAGCGCATGCGTCTGAGTAATGCGCTGGAGAAACTACGATCGGGCTATGCGAAATCGACCGCGGATCGCGCTCGGGAGATTTCGCAGGCGATTTCCTCGCTCGGACGGTTCTCGCTGAAGATCAAGAGCGCGCTCGCACCGGCAGGAACGTTGCGCTATCGCCACCGGCGCGCTTGGCTCATGAGTGAGGATGGCTCGCTCATCGCGACCCATCCAACAGACGATCGCCCGCTGCCGTCCCCCTTGCGAAGCCTTGCCGACGAATTCTCCGCAGAGCGCGTGCAGGCGCCGGGCTCCGTTCCGATCCAACCGCAGGATGGGCGTGCGGCTGCGCCGGCCGAAACCGACATTCTCATCGTGAATGGACGACCGGGTCTTGCCGCCGTCACCACCGTTTCACCGGATGTCGGACTTATCGATGCGCTCGACCGATCCTTGGTGCTGGCGACCTTTGTGCCTTTTGACGAGCATTTGGTCCGTCTCCTTGCGCAGGATGCGCGGGTTCCAGGTCTGAAGCTTGAAACCGAACCATCTGCGTCCAAAGGACCGCTCACGTTCCAGACCAACCGGCACGGCCGCATCGCGGCATGGTTCACATGGACCTCCGAGCACTCATTGTGGGAGTCGATCGAAAGGAACTGGCCGCTTTTCGGAATCGGCGGGCTCAGCTTTCTCGCCCTCGGCGGTTTCTCGCTGAATCAGATGGAGCGCACGGCACGCGCGCTCAAGGCGAGCGAGCAGCGCGTGTGGCGGACCGCACAGGAAGATCCACTCACCCACATGCCGAATCGGGGCCGGATCATCGAACTCCTGTACGAAGCGCTGGCGCTGCGCCCGTCGGGGCAGGCCGTCGTGTTCACCTGCTTCAATCTCGATGGGTTCAAGGAGGTGAATGAGATACTTGGCCATGCCGCCGGCGACCAGCTGTTGGTCGCCGCGGCGGCTCGGCTGCACGAAGCAATGCCGGGCGGGGCGTCGCTGGGACGGATTGGCGGCGATGAGTTCGCCATGGTGATGGGCGCGAAGGATGCGGCCGCCGCCATGGAAGCGGCCAACGCGTGCGCCCGCGCTCTGTCGCTGCCCTTCGTGATCCACGGCCGCACCGTCGGCATCAGCGCCAGCATCGGTCTTGCGCAGGCGCCGGAGGATGGCGACAGCGGAAGCGAGCTGATCCGCCGCGCCGATCTTGCCGCAAGGGCTGCCAAGAAGGGCGGCCGCGGGCGCATCCTTGCTTTTCATCTCGGCCTTGAGGCCGAGATCAATGAGCGGCGTTTCATGGAACGCGAGCTGCGCAGGGCGCTCGCCGAAAAACGCCTTAGCGTCGCTTATCAGCCGATCGTGGCCGGAGACGGCCTGCGCGTGATCGGGGTGGAGGCGCTGGCGCGTTGGCAGCACGCGACCCGCGGCGATATTCCGCCAGGGCTCTTCGTCTCGGTCGCCGAGCAGACCGGCCTGATGACCGAGTTGGGGCATTTTGTCCTTCGGCGCGCTCTTGCCGACGCCGGCGCGTGGCCGGGTCTCTATGTCGCGATCAACCTGTCGCCGGTCCAGGTTCGCGACCGCGGCCTCGTACGGCTGGTCGACCAGGCGCTGGCCGACACGAAGATCGACCCGACGCGGGTGGTGCTGGAGATCACCGAGGGCATGTTGATCGACAACCCGGAGGAGGCCAAGCAGCGGCTCAAGGAACTGCGCGCGCTCGGCGTCAAGATCGCGCTCGACGACTTCGGCTCCGGCTATTCGAGCCTCAACTATCTGCGCCGCTTGCCGATCGACAAGCTGAAGATCGACAAGGAGTTCGTCGCTCCGCTCGGCCGCTCGGCGAATGGCGGGGTGATCGTGCAGGCGATCGTGGCCCTCGGGCGCGCCTTGGGCCTGAGCGTGCTCGCCGAGGGCGTCGAGACCGAAGAGCAACGCGTGCTGCTGCGCCTTGCCGGGTGTGACGAATTGCAGGGCTTTTTGTTCGCCCGTCCGATGCCGCTGCCTGCTCTCACCGAGTTCCTTTCGCAAGCTCCGAAGGTCGACCAAGCCTGAGACAGCGTCCGGTGGCGACGGGCGCTGGCCATTCGATTATAAGTGAGGTGGGTCCACCCAGACGGCCGGAGCACCTCACATGATTCCCAACGCTTGGTCAGGCCTCGATTTCGGTCTCGGCGAAGACGTCGACGGGCTGCGCGAACTGGTGCGGCGCTTTGCCGACGATCGCATCGCCCCCCGCGCCGACGCGATCGACCGCACCAACCTGTTCCCGCGGGATCTGTGGCCGGAGCTCGGCGCGCTCGGCCTGCACGGCATCACTGTGGAGGAGGAGTGGGGCGGCGCGGGACTCGGCTATGTCGCTCATTGCGTGGCGATGGAGGAGGTCTCGCGCGCGTCGGCCTCGGTCGGCCTGTCCTATGGCGCCCATTCCAATCTCTGCGTCAACCAGATCAGGCGCAACGGCACCGACGCGCAGAGGCGGCGCTTCCTGCCGAAGCTCATCTCGGGCGAGCATGTCGGCGCCCTCGCGATGTCGGAGACCGGCTCGGGCTCCGACGTCGTGTCGATGCGCACGCGCGCCGACCGGCAGGGCGATCGCTTCCTCCTCAACGGCAGCAAGATGTGGATCACCAACGGGCCCGAGGCCGAGGTGCTCGTCGTCTATGCCAAGACCGATCGCGACGCCGGCCCGCGCGGCATCACCGCCTTCCTGGTCGAAAAGGGCATGAAAGGTTTTTCCACCGCGCAGAAGCTCGACAAGCTCGGCATGCGCGGCTCCGATACCTGCGAATTGCTGTTCGAGGATTGCGAGGTGCCGGCCGAGAACATGCTCGGCGAGGTCGGACACGGCGTCAATGTGCTGATGTCCGGGCTCGACTACGAGCGTGTGGTGCTCTCGGCGGGGCCGCTCGGGATCATGCAGGCCGCGCTCGATCTCGTCGTTCCCTATGTGCATGAGCGCAAGCAGTTCGGCCAGCCGATCGGCTCGTTCCAGCTCATCCAGGCAAAGCTCGCCGACATGTATGTGGCGCTCAATGCGGCGCGCGCCTATGTCTACGCCGTCGCGCGCGCCTGCGACGGGGACCGCGTGACCCGCGAGGACGCCGCCGGCGCCATCCTGTTCGCCTCCGAGCGGGCGACCGCCATGGCGCTCGAGGCCATCCAGTGCCTCGGCGGCAATGGGTATACGAACGATTTCGCCGCGGGCCGCCTGCTGCGCGATGCCAAGCTCTACGAGATCGGCGCCGGCACCAATGAGATCAGGCGCATGTTGATTGGCCGGGAGATTTTCGAGCGCACGAGGGACTAGAGCATGATCCCGAAAAGTTGCAGACTTTTCGGACAAGATCATGCGGCAAAACAAAGAGAAATAGAGCGCGATTGATTCAATCTGAATGGATCGCGCTCTAGCGCATGATCCCGAAAAGTTGCAGACTTTTCGGACAAGATCATGCGGCAAAACAAAGAGAAATAGAGCGCGATCGATTCAATCTGAATGGATCGCGCTCTAGAGCATGATCCCGAAAAGTTGGCAGACTTTTCGGACAAGATCATGCGACAGACAAAGAACACCAGACAGAGCATCCGGCGACCCGCGCTGGAGACCGGCCATGCGGTTCAAGCCGGATCGCGCTGCGAGGAGCATGCTGAATGGACGACGCCAAGGAGCTCGAGGCGCTGCAGCAGCTCGATCAGCACTTCGTCGAGATCTACGAAACGGCGCGGGCCGAGCTCGTGGAGCGGCAAGAGCGAGCGGCGCTCATCGTGATCAATGGCGATGCTCTCCTGCTGCACCGCGGCGATCAGCCTGTGCAGACGTTTTCAGGCCTGGAGCCGCCGCTCTACAACAAGATGAAGACGTTGGGTCATGTTCCGCTCGCCGTCTTCTGCCTGCTCGACCATCACACGGACGAAACGCTCACCGCGGACCTGCTGGCGCGGATCTCGGCGTATCGCGCAACGCTCGAGTCTTCGGCTGAAGTGCTCGATACCGGCGTAGAGGCACGGCAAGGCATCCTGCCGAGACCGAGCGACATATTCGTGAAGACGAATGCATTTCTCGATGCCATTCTTGCGAAGGGCCGCGTCTCCCGCGAGGAGCTCACGAGGTTCACGCGAGAAGCCGGCGAGGATGTCGGGCCGTTGATTGCGGCGGCGGTGCGGGCGCAACTGGATGCTTGCCACGCCATCGTCACGCATATTCGTGCGCGTATCCTTAACGATGAACAGTGGCGGGAACTGCGCGTGCTCATCCTCGGCGCCTATATGGCGCGGCAGAACGAGTTGTTCCTCCAGTATTTCGCCAGAATTCTGCATACGCCGACGCAAGGCGACAAAAGGCTCGTCTATTTCGAAGGAGACGATCTGCAGGGTGCATATGATCACCTTGGCACGACAATGCTGGACGTCTCGGTCGCGAACGCGTTTTTTCGCGACTCCGAACGGATGCACCGCGATCTCCTCGGAGATGAGGCAGCCCGGTATTTGCTCGATCCAGCCGGCATGTCGGGATCGCGCCCGCGCGGTCCGGGATGATGACCGTTACAAGAGATTTCGGCTGAGATTCGATTGGCGTGCTACTCCTCTTCCGTCCCGCCCAGGCCTTGGCGCCGAGTGTCTTCCCGTGGGCTCTCGGATTGCGCTGGTGCTCCATGCCGGCTAGAGCATGATCCCGAAGAGTAGGCAGACTTTTTGGACAAGATCATGCGACAAAACAAAGAGAAAGAGAGCGCGGTTGATTCAACTCGAAGCCATCGCGCTCTAAGCCGCTCGGCATGCAACAAAGCGAGATTGAACAATGCTCGGTCCGTTGATTCATCGTACATCTCTTGCGCTGGCGATCATTGCGGGTCCCTTCGCGGCCGGGGCAATGGCGCAGACGATTGTGGACGGCTCGGGCATCAGAATCGCCGACGAGATCCGTCAGGAGATTTTCGAACGTGTCACCGAGGATTTCCGCGATCCTCTATCGTCCCAGTTCCGGCGGCTCCATCGCGCCAGCAAGCCAGGCAGGTATTGCGGCGAGGTCAACACCCGCAACTTGTATGGCGCCTATAGCGGCTTCAAGCCGTTCCTTGTCATATTGGAGCCGGAGTTCAAGAGCGTTGACTTGGTGCCGGACGAAGACCTCAAAAAAGAGAATGCGGAAGAGATCAAGACGAAGCTCCAGACGATAAAGGATGCCGGGTGCCAGTTCGGCATGAGGTAAATTGGCTGGAGCATAGGCTCAGCGTCGCTCCCGGATTTTGCTGACGCGCGACCGCAGGCGGCAGCGCGATTGCTTCGCCTTGAATCGGCCGCTCTCCCTTTGAATTTATGTTGACGTGTGATCTTGTCGAAAGAAATTGCGACTTTTCGGGATCATGCTTTAGGCTTCTTCTAACCTCCCCTCGTGAGCGGGTGGGCAGGAGAGCGCATGGAATTCGTCGAAGCAAATGGGGCGGCGATTCCGGCCGTCGGCCTCGGTACCTGGGAGCTGCGCGGGCGTACCTGTGCGCGCCTGGTCGAGCAGGCACTGCGCCTCGGCTATCGCCACATCGACACCGCCGAGGTCTACGAAAACGAGCGCGAGGTGGGGGAGGGGCTGCGGGCTTCCGACATTCCCCGCAACGAGGTGTTCGTTACGACCAAAGTGTGGCTGGACCACCTCGCGCCGCGCGAGCTTGAACGCGCCACCAAGGCAAGCCTCGCCCGGCTGCGGTTGTCGGAGGTGGACCTGCTGCTGATCCATTGGCCGAACCCGCGCATACCGCTGGTCGAAACCATGGGTGCGCTGTGCCGGATGAAAAGCGTCGGCTTTGCCCGGCATATCGGGGTGTCGAACTTCACGGTTGCGCTGGTCGAGGAAGCGGTGCGCGATGCGAGCGAGCCGCTCGTCGTCAATCAGATCGAGTGGCATCCCTTCATCAATCAGGACAAGGTGCGTGCCGCCTGCCGCCGGCACGGAATCGCCATTACCGCCTTTAGTCCGCTCGCCAAAGGCCGCCTTGCCGCCGAAGACCTGTTGCGGAAGATCGCGGTGGAACGCGGAAAGACGCTGGCGCAGGTGAGTCTGCGCTGGCTCCTTCAGGAGGGGGCGATCGTCATCCCGCGTACAGCGCGGCTGGAGCGGCTGTCAGAGAATCTGGCGGTTTTCGATTTCACGCTGAGCGAGGCGGAGATGGAGGCGATCCGCACACTCGCGCATCCGCGTGGCCGCATCGTCGACTGGTCGGGTGCGCCGGCTTGGGATTGAGGCTTGAGTCGTGGCTTTGGTGGTGAAAATCTGCGGCCTGAAGACGATCGAGGCACTCGAAGCTGCGATCGAGGCAGGCGCCGACATGGCCGGCTTTGTGTTCTTTGCCCCGTCGCCCCGCCATCTCGACTATGGCGCGGCGCGCCGGCTGGCGGCGCAGGCCGGCGCCCGCATTCAGAAGGTCGCGCTCTCGGTCGATGCCGATGATGGGCTGCTTGCGGCGAGCATCGAGGCGCTCGCGCCCGAGCTGTTGCAGCTGCACGGCAAGGAGAGCCCCGAACGCGTCGCCGCGATCAAAGCGCGGTTCAAGCTGCCGGTGATGAAGGCGATTGCCGTGGCCGAGCCGGCAGACCTCGCGGTGGTGCCCGTCTATGCCGGCATTGCCGATCGGCTCATTTTCGACGGCCGCGCCCCACGCGAGGCGACCCGGCCGGGCGGCCTCGGCAATGTGTTCGACTGGCGCCTGCTGGAAGGCGTTGATCCCGGCGTCCCGTTCATGCTGTCCGGCGGCCTTCATGCGGGCAATGTTGCCGAGGCGCTGGCGATCACCAATGCGCCCGGCGTCGATGTGTCCTCCGGCGTCGAGCGCGCGCCCGGCGACAAGGACCCGGACAAGATCAGGACATTTGTCCGTGCAGCGCGTGCCGCCGCCGCGGCCCGGCTGGGTGCGCGGCGCGAGGCGCGCAGTGTTTGATATTGGCTGCGGAAGCCTCTAATCGTACTAGAGCATGATCCCGAAAAGTTGGCAGACTTTTCGGACAAGATCATGCGACAAAACAAAGAGAAAGGGAGCGCGATTGAATCCACCTAAAGCAATCGC
>JANQIP010000114.1 GCA_028282095.1 Xanthobacteraceae bacterium
CCCCCGCCGCGCGGGGGAGGACGAATTGTTCCCGGTTTTATTGGGTTCCCTAGATTAGAGCATGATCCCGACAAGTTGCAGACTTTTCGGACAAGATCATGCGACAAAACAAAGGAGAGCAGAGCGCGATCGATTCAAGCTGAATGGATCGCGCTCTAGCGCGCTTGATTGCTTCAGGTTGAACCAATCACGCTCTCTTTCTCTTTATTTTTTCGTATGTTTTTGTCCGAAAAGTCTGGATCATGCTCTAGGCATGATTACCGGGCAAACCGTGACGGTATGAACTTATGGACTCAGGCTGCAAAGAACCTGGTCAGTGAGGAATGAACAGAGCGAGCTCCGATTCGATCGAATTGGAGTTTGGCTCTGAACCATAATCATCAGCGGTTGCCGGCTCGTTTTGGCCACATAATCTTGTCCGAAAAGTCTGCCAACTTTTCGGGATCATGTTCTGGATTCCAGATTCCGTTCATTCCCGCGAAAGCGGGAATCCCTCTTGGCGGTGCAATCTGGTTCCCCGCTTTCGCGGGGACGAACGGACCAAAGAACGCGATTCACCTCGATTGGATCGATCGTGCTCCATTCCTCGTTGCTTGGCCGCATGATCTTGTCCGAAAAGTCTGCCAACTTTTCGGGATCATTATTGCTCTATCCGGCTGCTCGGCGGGGTTTCGAGAACCGCGCCCAGGCGCTTGAACTCGCGACCTTCTCGATCGCCTCGCGCCGCCGCAACTGGGCGGCGTCGAGAAGCATCTGGCCGGCCCAGCGATAGACATTGCGGGTGCGCACAAGCGCCCGCATCTGGCGCATGCGGGCCTCTTGCTCGGCGGACGGCATCACCAGGGCACGGTGCATCGCCTCCGCCATGTCATGGGCGTGGTACGGATTGACGATCAGGGCCTCGGCGAGCTCGCGCGAGGCGCCGGCGAAGGTGGAAAGCACCAGCACGCCGCGCTCGTCGTCGCGCGCGGCGACGAATTCCTTGGCGACGAGATTCATGCCGTCATGCAGGCTGCTGACGACGCAGAAATCCGCCGCGCGGAACAGTTCGTAGACTTCAAGCGGCTCGTAGTGGCGGATCGACAGTATGATCGGGCGCCAGCCGTTCTTGCCATGGCGCTCATTGATCTCTTCCGCCAGCGCTACCGCCTCGTCCTGCATCGCGCGATAGGACGCGATCTTGTCGCGCGTCGGCGCGGCGGCCTGCACAAGCGTGAAACGTTCATTCCATTCCGGATGGCGCTGGAGCAGGGCGTCGACCGCGCGCATGCGGTCGAGGATGCCCTTGGTGTAGTCGAACCGCTCCATGCCGACGCCGATCCGCACCTGTTCGCCGAGGCCGAAGCGCTCGAGAATGGCGGCGCGGCAGGCCGGCACCGGTGCTTCGAATTCCAGCCAGTGCGGCGGCCATTCGATCGAAATCGGATAGGGGCGTACCAGAGTTTCGGCGCCGCCGAGAATGACCGAACGGCGTTCGCGATCGATCCGGCTCTCGACGAACCGGTCGACCGTTTCGAGGAAATTGTTGCAGTGGAAATTGGTGTGAAAGCCGAGGATCGAGCTGCCGAGCAGGCCGATAATGATCTCGTCCTTCCACGGACAGATGCTGAAGGTCTCCGCATTCGGCCACGGAATGTGCCAGAACGTGATGATGGTGGCGTTCGGCAGCTTCTCGCGCACCAGGCGCGGCAACAGCGCGAAGTGATAGTCCTGGACGAGGACAATCGGGTCGGATGTGCGTGCCTCGCGCACGACCGCTTCGGCGAATTTCGCGTTGACGGTTTTGTAATGCATCCAGTCTTCCTCGCGGAAGATCGGGCGCACGAAGGCGATGTGGCACAGCGGCCAGAGACCCTCATTGGCGAAGCCGTAATAGTAGCCGTCCTGCTCCTCTTCGGTCAGCCAGATGCGGCGCAGCGTGTAGGTCGGCGCGTCGGGCGGCACGGCGATGCGATCGTTGGCGTCGACCGTGTCGCGGTCGGCACTGCCGCTGCCATGGGCGATCCAGGTGCCGCCGCACGCGCGGATCACCGGCTCCAGCGCGGAGACGAGGCCGCTTGCCGGGATCTGCAGCGTGACCTGTCCATCGATGCGGTTGTGAATGTAAGGCTCGCGGTTGGACACCACGATCACTTCGGCATTGGGCAGTTCGCTGCCGATCGCCCGCTTGAGCGTGTCGGGCGACCAGTCGATATGCACGCCGTCGATGGTGCGACGGACGAGATCGTATTGATCGAGCGCCTGCCGGAGCTGGCCCGGAAGCGACTCGGGCGGGTGCGGCGTGTCGGCTCGGCCGGCGCGTAAATCATCGATGGCGGTTCGCAGTGTGGAGTGCCAGTTCCGGTACAGGACGAAGGCCGCGAAAGCGGCCGCGCCGCCGACCAGCGCGGCTGCGGCGATGGTCGCGATCAGGATATAGATCTGAGCCTCGTCGGAGCGCGCCTTCGCATAGGTAAAATCGTGCACAAGGACGAGATGGCCGTCGGCGCCATCGCGCAGGGGGAAGGCGGAAACAACCAGCTCTTGGCCGTCAAGACTGATGTCCGTCGTGATCTCCTTCTCGCCGCGTTGGATGCTCGCGCAGGAGAGCCGCGGCGGCATTGTCGGCGTGGCGTCGCGCATTTGGCCGTTGAGATTGCAGATGCCGGCCGCCAGCAATTGCTCGTCGGCGATCAATCGTTTGAACAGCGCCTCGAGGTGAAACCGGGCCGCCGGTGCGGTATCGGCCAGCAGTGCTTCGATCCGGTCCTTGGTGGTGAGATTGATAACGCGCGCGCGAAGCTCCATATCGCCGCGGCTCCAGTTCTGCACGACCGTGCTGAGCAAGGATGACAGCAGCAGCAAGACGGTCAGGACGGCGACGGCGCTACCGAATACGACAAAGGTCGGATGCGAAAAGCGGCGGCGCGCCGACTGATCCAAATCCGCCGCTTGCCCGGAGAGCTTGCGAAAGGTCCGCTTCGCGGCTTCGATCACCATGCCGTTTCTCTTTTGTTTGGCCTGCCCCCTGCGGCCCGCGCCGTCCGGTTGCTTCGGATCGATTCGTCAGGTCGCATCTTCTGAGAAAGCTATAACCCATGGACGCCGTGAGCGAAACCACGGACGGCCCGCGCTCGGGGATTGCCGCGCCGCATGCGATGAATGGCAAAAGTTTCACACAGCCGGTTGTTCTCCACGCAAGATCAAACCGCATGTCTGCACGGGGAAGAACGCATGGGCAGCCGGCTACCGACAAGTCGCATCCGGCGCGTCAGCATGATCAATGCTGTGAAAGTGCGGGAACCGGTGACGAGATAAATGCGCAGCATCTGGGCAAAGCGCGCAGCGTTTCGCACGCGATTGCTGCAGCTTGAACCGATTGCATTCTTTGCTGCTTAACTTTTCCGCGCTCCCTTTTCCAAAGAGTCTAAGCTATGCGCGATCATGCGTCAGGCCGGCTTGGCGCCGAACCCGGCGGCTTCGATTGCCGCAACGAGGGCCGCCGGTGGGAACGAGGTCTGGGCCTCCACGCGCCCCGAGCCAAGATCGACCGTGACGCTCGCCTGCGGGTCCTGTGTCTTGATCACCTGCTCGACTGCCTTCGCGCAGCCATCGCAGTCCATTCCGGTAACATGCAGCGTGACCATCAGCATTGTTCCTTTCATTCACTCTCGTGTTTCAACACTTCCATTAAGACACCTTCCGGCGAAGCGCGCACGCCTTCACCGTGGACAACGCAACCGATAGTGATGCGGCACCAACGCTTGAGCTCGCCTCATCGTGTTGGTGCCGCATCACAGAGGACCGGAATAGCTAGTGGTCCGGGCTGACGGTCCGGGATCGGACCGTCAGAGTCGGAACACTAGAAGCGTGCGTAGCGCCCATAGGCGCAACGATATGCGCTTGAGCCACATGCCGGCAAGGCCGTGCAACAGGCGCGGGCCTCGATAAAATGAGCGGCGCGCGAACGGGTGCTTGCGCAGGATCGCCCAATTGCGAACAATCGCATCGTAATGCGGCGAATCGCCTGCCAAACACGCCGCTTGAGTGTGGAGAAGTGAATGGCCCGGCTGGGTGCGATCTTCATCGGCGTGTGCATGGGGCTGATCGCAGGCTCCGTGGGCGTGGTGCTTTACCTCTATTTCGGGATGACCGGCGCCGAATCGGCGATCGTTGCGCTCGCGGCCTTCACCGGGCTCGCCGTCTACAACACGATCTCAACCCGGTTGCGCGACCGCGACGATGTTGGTGGGCAGATCGCCGATCTTTCCCGCGGCACTGCCGATCTCGCGCGGCAGGTGATCGAGCTCGGCAGGCGCGTCGCCGCGGTCGAGGCCAGGGCCGACAAGGTTCTTGCCCAGGCGGCCGAAGCGAACCGCCCGCTGGCGTCGGAGATCGATGAACTGGGGACGCTCGTCAACCAGATCGCCGCGTCGGTCGCCGCGCATGACGCGGCTCTGAGCGCCGGCAGTGCCGTCTCCTCAAGTCCGGCGCCGCCGCCGCCCGTCGTCGCGTCGGACGGCGCCACGCCCGATGTCAGCACCGCCGGCGATGGGGGCGAGTCCGAAGAGCCGGAAAGCGCAACACCACGCGCCGCCTCAGGCCGCTTCGACAGCATGGAGCGCGACGCCGTCGGCGCGCTTGTTCGCGAAGCGATCGAAGCGAACCGCGTCGAGTTGCATCTCCAGCCGATCGTCACGCTGCCGCAGCGCAAGGTGAAATACTACGAAGCGCTGGCGCGGCTGCGCACGCCCGACGGCGAGACCATCATGCCGGCCGATTTTCTGCCTGCCGCCGAGAGCGCCGGAGTGGTGGCCCAGATCGACAACGCGATGCTGTTTCGCTGCGTGCAGGCGGTACGGCGGTTGATGGGCAAGAATCGCGAGGTCGGCGTGTTCTGCAACATCGCCCCGGGAACGTTGGTCGACCCGGAGTTCTTTCCCCAGATCACCGAGTTCGCAGACGCCAACCGTGCGATCGCGCCGGCCTTCGTGTTCGAGTTCTCCCAGGCGGCATACCGCGCGATGGGCCCGATCGAGAGCGAGAGCCTCAGCGCGCTCGCCGCGCGCGGCTTCCGTTTCTCGCTCGATCATGTCGGCGATCTGCGCCTGGAGCCACGCGACCTTGCCGACCGCGGTTTCCGCTTCGTCAAGGTTCCGGCGAACCTGCTTCTCAACCGCTCCGCGGCAGCAACGGCGGACATCCATCCGGCCGATCTGACCGGCCTGCTGACACGCTTTAGCATCGATCTCATTGCCGAGAAGATCGAGCGCGAGTCGACAGTGGTCGATCTCCTCGATTACGACGTGAAGCTCGGCCAGGGCTATCTGTTCTCGCCGCCCCGCCCGGTGCGACCGGATGTGTTGCAGGGCCAGGCCGGCCCGTTCGGACTGTCGCAGCTCGGCTTGGTCGAGAAAGGCGGGGCCACGGCAAGAGCCGATCCGCCGCGCGCGGCCGGTATCGCGCGTGCCGGTGCGACCGCGCCCGTCCCCACGCTGACCGAAGTCGTTCGCGGCGCGGCCGCGCGCAAATGAGCCGTTCACCCTGCTGCAGCATTTTGGTGCGAAAAACGGCCAAAACCATGCTTCAAGAGCAACTGGTCGCGTGATCTTGTCCGAAAAACCTGCCAATTTTTCGGGATCATGCTTCAAGAGCAACTGGTCGCGTGATCTTGTCCGAAAAACCTGCCAACTTTTCGGGATCATGCGCCAAGAGCAACTGGTCGCATGATCTTGTCCGAAAAGTCTGCCAACTTTTCGGGATCATGCTTCAAGGAAAAATCAAGGACGTTCCGGTGCAATCGAGACGCAAGCTCCTGCGCACCTTGAGTGCACCGTCACCAACACACTTTCCACTATTTCTGGATCATTGATGTCGATTCCCTTCCCGCAGATCGTTGACCATTTCGCGACGCTTGCCCCGCGCTATGATGTCGTCCTCTCCGATGTCTGGGGCGTCGTGCATAACGGCGTCGCCGCTTTCGAGGAGGCGTGCGATGCACTGATCCGCTTCCGCGACGCCGGCGGAACGGCGATCCTCCTCACCAACGCCCCGCGCCAGAACGAGATCGTGGCCGACTCGCTCGACCGGTTCAAGGTGCCGCGCAAGGCCTATGACGCCGTCGTCAGTTCAGGCGATGTGGCGAGCGCGGTCCTTCAATCGCGCCGGCACGAGGCGGTTTTTCACATCGGTCCGGAGCGCGACTATCCTGTGTTCACCGAGCTCGACATCAGTTTCGCTCCGCTCGAGCAGGCCGACTATGTCGTCTGCTCGGGACTCTTCGACGACACGACCGAGACGCCTGAGGACTACCGGGCTCTGCTGCAACAACTCAAGGCGCGCAATCTTCTCATGGTCTGCGCCAATCCCGACCTCGTGGTCGAGCGCGGCAATGAGCTCGTCTATTGCGCCGGGGCGATCGCCGCCTTCTACGAGAAGATGGGCGGTCCGGTGGTGTATTCCGGCAAGCCGCATCGGCCGATCTACGACCAGGCGCTCAACCGGGCCGCGGAACTGCGCGGCGCTGAGGTGCCGCTTGCGCGCGTGCTCGCTGTCGGCGACTCGGTGCGCACCGACCTCCTAGGCGCATCCCGTCTGGGCATCGATTGTCTGTTTGTGACCGCCGGCATCCATGCGAGCGAACTGGGGGGACGTGACGTCATCGATCACGGTGCACTCACTGCAATCTTCGATGAGGCGGGCGTGCTGCCGACGGCCGTAACCCGACGGCTGGCCTGGTGATTGCGGTTTGCCCAAGCACGATCCCGAAAAGTTGGAGACTTTTCGGACAAGATCGTGCGGGGAAACGGGACCACGATCCCGAAAAGTTGGAGACTTTTCGGACAAGATCGTGCGGCGAAACGGGACCACGATCCCGAAAAGTTGGAGACTTTTCG
>JANQIP010000221.1 GCA_028282095.1 Xanthobacteraceae bacterium
TTTCATTGCCGCCGATAATCCCGCGGCCGCACAGGCAGTGGTCGACCGCATTCTGACCAGCATCGAGAGACTTGGCGAATTTCCAAGCATGGGGCGCGCGGGAGAGGTAGAAGGGACGCGTGAATGGGCTATTCCTCGGCTCCCCTACCTCGCCGTTTACCAGATCGATGCCGCACGAGACATCGTCATCGTGCTTGCGATTTTCCACGGCGCACAGGACCGTCCTCGGCAATGATCGTCGGCCAGAGCCGGCAATCCGATTCAATCTGAATGGATCGCGCTCCCTTTCTCTTTGTTTGGTCGCATGATCTTGTCCGAAAAGTCTGCCAACTTTTCGGGATCATGCTCTAGGCGCAAGCCATCACCCGCCGTCTGGGGTGACCGGCGGGGCGGTTGTTATGGTGTTGCTGCTTTCCCCTGGGTTATTTGGGGGCGCGCTTTGCCAGAATGCGCTGCAAGGTGCGGCGATGCATGTTGAGCCGGCGCGCGGTCTCCGACACGTTGCGTCCGCATAGCTCATAAATGCGCTGAATATGCTCCCAGCGAACCCGGTCGGCCGACATTGGATTTTCCGGCAGGTCGGGCTTCTTCCCGTCCGAGGCAAGCAGCGCAGCCACCACGTCATCGGCATCGGCCGGCTTGGAGAGGTAGTCGAATGCACCGAGCTTCACCGCGGTGACTGCGGTCGCGATATTGCCGTAGCCGGTGAGCACGATGCCGCGCGCGTCGGGGCGGCGTTTCTTGAGCGCGGAGATCACGTCGAGACCATTGCCGTCGGCGAGCCGCATGTCGACAACAGCATAGGCTGGCGTGAGTCGCTCGACCTGATCGAGCCCGTCGGCCACCGTCTCTGCCGTCGTTACCAGGAAACCGCGCGCCTCCAGCGCCCGGGCGAGCCGCGCGACAAAGGACTTGTCGTCCTCGACGATCAGAATGGAGCGGTCGTTCTGAAGAGCGGCCGCCGGTGCCGGATCGGGCATGCCACAGTCCTTTAGTTCGAGCGCGATTGATTCGGTCACGCTCTCTTTGTTCGGTCGCAACACTATATCCGAAAAATCTTCCAACTTTTCGGGATCATGCTCTGGAGTGCGACCCATTCAACCTGAATCGATCGCGCTCCATTTCTCTTTGTTTTTTCGCATGATCTTGTCCGAAAGGTCTGACAACTTTTCGGGATCATGCTCTAGAGCGGGCAGCCGAAGCTGCACCCAAGAATTGATCTAAGCGACAGTGCCGTGACACTCAAGAGGTGTCGGCAAGCGTTTCGACAGCCGGCGGATCGGCCGGGACCGGCGTCAGCAAACGCTCGAAGTCGCTGCGCCGCCAATACAGCCGGACAATCGCGCCTTGCTGGGGAAAGGTACGGTTCTGCAGCGACAGGGTCGCCCCGGATCGTTCGAGGAAGGTCTTGGCGATGAAAAAGCCGAGGCCGAGCCCGGGAACATCGCTGCCCCTGCGGCGTCCACGCCGGCTGGTAACATAAGGATCGCCCAGTCGGCGCATGATCTCGGGCGGGAAGCCCGGTCCGTCGTCGCTGATCACGATCCACACCGAATCAGCGCTCCACGACACGGCGATCTCGACGCGCGTGCGTGCGAAGTCGACAGCGTTCTCGACCAGATTGCCGAGCCCGTACAGCGTCGCCGGGTTGCGTGCCCCGACCGGCTCGGGACCGCCGTCCGACGGCAGGACCACGTCGATCTCGATCTCGTCGCTGCGATAGGGCACGACCACGTCCTCAAGCAACGCCGAGATCGGCATGCGCTCGAGCGGTCCGCCCGGGGTCGGAAACTCGGAGAGTTTGCCGAGAATCTCCCGGCAACGCTGCGCCTGGGTCCGCAACAGCCGAATGTCCTCGGCGAACGGCGAGGACGCATCGACCGATCGTTCGAGTTCCCTGGCAACAAGCAGGATGGTCGATAGCGGCGTACCCAGTTCGTGCGCAGCCGCAGCGGCAAGACCGTCGAGCTGGGACAGGTGCTGCTCGCGCGTGAGCACGAGCTCGGCCGCCGCGAGCGCCGCCGTGACCTTGCGCGATTCCTCGGTGATCTTCCACGCATACATGGTGACATAGACAATCGCGAGCAGGATCGCGAGCCACACGCCGACCACATAAATCCAGGGAATTTCGAACCCGTCTTCGCGCGGCCAGGGCAGCGGAAAATGCGCCACCGTGAGCACGCTCGCGCAGGCAACCGCAAGAGCGGCGAGCACCAGAGTGAACCGCACCGGCAAGGCCGTCGCGGAGATCAGCACCGGCCCCAGAAACAACAGGGCGAACGGATTCTGCAGCCCCCCGGTGAGGAACAGGAGCGTTGCGAGCTCGACAATATCGACCGCCAGCAGGCAGGCGATCGGCAACGGCGCCAGCCGCTGATTGCCGCTGTAATAAAGCGACAGGAAGATGTTCAACGCGGCATAAATGCCGATGACGCCGACGCAAGCCCAGAATTGTGCCACATGGATTGCGTCATGGGCAACCAGCACCGCGGCCAATTGGCCGAAAACCGCAATCCAGCGCAGCCGCACCAGGGTGTCGAGGCGGACATGGCGCAGCGGGCTCTCGTGATAGGACAAAGTGCGGCCAGGCATTGGGCGATCCCAGTGATGCGGCACCAACGCTTGAGCGCGTCTCATTGTGTTGGTGCCGCATCACAAAGCAACGGATTGACTGGTATTCCTTACCTGACGGTCCGGGATCGGACAGTCAGAGAAGGAAACACTAGAGCATGATCCCGAAAAGTCTGCCATTTTGTGGGATCATGCTGCGCCTTCCGTTCATTCCCGCGCAAGCGGGGATCCCCCCCTTGGCGGTGCATCGGTTCCCCGCTTTCGCGGGAATGAACGCACGAGAAGCGCGATCCTCTGTCAGACGAGAGTGCCGCGCTCGCGAGCCGCAAGGGTGAAAAACCGTTATGTCTTAAAACTAAGTAATCTCACGGGCCTCGACATCACAAGCTCTGAGGCCTGACAATCTCGCGTTTCCGTCGTCCGCCTACGGATGGACACGCAACCATGCCTGCGTTAGACGCAGCAACCCGATCAACGACCGAAACGGCGCGAACAGCGTCAGACAAGCCCTCCCAATCCCAGGCCCGCGCTTCACATGACCTATGCAAACCCTCTCGTGGTCGCACCCTCCCGTCCACTCCCTTCTCGCGTCGCCATCGTCGGCGCCGGCACGATCGGACCCGATATCGGCTACTATCTGAAGGCAGCCATTCCCGACCTCACGCTCCACCTTATCGATGTCGCCCAGGGGCCGCTCGACCGTGCGGTGGAGCGGTTCGCGCGCTATGCACGCAAGGCGGTGGAACGCGGCAAGCTCCGTGAGGCGCAGGCGCAGGCGATCACCCGGAACCTGCATGCGACGCTCGACTATGAGGTCGTGCGCGAAGCCGATTGGGTGATCGAAGCCGCAACCGAAGACCTCGACCTCAAGCGACGCATCTTTGCCCGGCTGGAAGAGCTGATGCGGCCCGAGGCGATGCTCACCTCGAATACGAGTTCGCTTCCGGCCGAACGCATCTTCTCAGCGCTCGGCACCAAGCATCGCACCACCGTGACCCATTTCTTTGCGCCGGCCTGGCGCAACCCGATCGTCGAAGTGGTGCGCTGGCCCGGCGCCGACCCGCAACTGGTCGACGACCTGAAATGGCTGTTCTGCATGACCGGCAAGGTCCCGCTCGTCACCGCCGACGCGCCCTGCTTCATGCTCGACCGGATTTTCGACAACTGGTGCAACGACGCCGCATTCCTGCTCGATAAGGCGAGCGCCGCCGAGATCGACTCGACGGCCAGCGAATTCGTGCAGGCCGGCCCGTTTTTCGTGCTCAATCTGGCCAACGGCACGCCGATCATCATCGAGACCAACACGCTGCAGGCCGACGAAGAGGGTGAAGCCTACCGTCCGGCACCGGTGCTTCGTTCCGTCGACCGATGGCTTACGGTGGGACTCGGCAAAGAGGTGCCGGTGGCTCCCGAAACCCGGTCCATGGTGCGCGACCGCCTGCTGGGAATCCTGATCTCGCAGACCGTCGATATCGTCGATCGCGACATCGGCGCGGCGACCGATCTCGAAATCGGCTGCCGGCTCGCCCTCGGCTTCAAATCGGGTCCGCTCGATCTCATGCGACAGATCGGAAATACCGAGGTCGAGCGTATTGTCGCGCGCATGGAGCGCGAACGGCCGGGATTGCCGACGCCGCGCCGGCCGCTCGACGACTATCAGAACTTCGCCCGGCATGTTCTGGTGGACGACATTGCCGGCGTGAAGGTCATCACCATCCGCCGGCCGGAAGCCCTTAACGCGATCAGTGACGAGGTGAACGACGAAATCCTCGGCGCCATCCGCCGCTTTGAGGACGACCCGGCGGTGCACGGCTTCGTCATCACCGGCTACGGTCCGCGTGCGTTCTCCGCCGGCGCAGAAATCGGCCGCTTTCCGACCGTGCTCGGCAACGCGGCCGCAGCGGTGCGCTATGCTTTCGATTGTGCCCGCCTGGTCGTGCACATCGACTCGATGAAGAAGCCGGTGGTCGCCGCCCTGAACGGGATGGCGCTCGGCGGCGGCCTTGAGCTTGCGCTGCGCTGCCATGGCATCGTCGCGATGCGCGGCGCGTCTTTGCAGTTCCCCGAGATCATGCTCGGGATTGCGCCCGGCATGGGCGGCACGGTGGTGCCCTACCGACGCTGGCCGGCCGCGGCGTCAGCCTTTCACGATATGCTGCGGCGCGCCGATCGCATGTCCGCCAACACCGCGCATGACCTCGGGATCATCGATTCGCTCTCCGATGACATTGCAAGCCTGATCAAGGCGGCGATCGCCCGCGTCGCCGCCCTGTCCGGCAAGGTCGGGCCGGCCCATGACGGCCCGGTGTCGATCGCGCCGCCGCAGCCGATCGAACCGGTCGCCGCGAATGGCCAGCGGGTCAGCGCCGAGGTGATGCGGATCATCGAGGGCGCCATTGTCGAAGCGGCTGCGGCGCCGACCCTCAGCGCCGCCCTTGAGACCGGCTATCGCGCGTTTGCCTCCACCGCCTGCACCGCGGCGGCGCGCGAGGGAATCGACGCGTTTCTCAAGCGGCGCCCGGCGGATTTCTCGTCGACCGGCTGACCTACCAAAGCGGGGCTGTGGGGTGGGTTACGCGCCTTACGGCGCTAACCCACCCCACGCGCTCGTCCGAAAAGTCTGCAGCTCTTCAAATTCCGTTGAAAAACGGACTGGATTCCTGCTTGCGCGGGAATAAACGGAATATGGGTCACTCCGCGCAGTATTGCGCGAAGGCTGCGTCCTGGGTCCTGATGTGGCGCATCACCCAGTCGCGCAAGGCCGCAAGGTCGGTAGCTTCAAGCGCTCGCTCGCCCGAGTCGACGCGTTTCTGAAAGTCCCGAATCTGGTCCATGAGCTGGTCGTGCTCGGCTTCATGCGCGGCGAAACCGGGATAGGCCCGCTCGCGCATCAGCACCTGCTCGCTCATGAAGTGGAGGCTGGTGAACTCGACCAATCGGTCGAGCAGCGTCGCCAGCCGCGCCTTGTCGCCTGCCCCGGCGAGCTCTCTTTCGATGTCGAGCAGGAGATCGATCTGGCCTTGATGCTCAAGGTCGAGTTCGTCTCGCCCCAAACGAAAGGCGCTCGTGGTATCCGCTGGTGTTGTCGCCATCGCGAGCAGCTCCGGTTCGATCGGCGCGGCAATCCCGCTGGAGCGCGGGCGCCGAGGCGGAAAGCCTAGCGGTATGCCGATTTCCGACGCAATGCCATGCGATGCCGCACTTCAAGCATGATCCCGAAAAGTTGGCAGACTTTTCGGACAAGATCATGCGACAAGAAAAGAAATAGAGCGACACGCCGCACCGATCTCGATCCCTGACGCAAACAAAAACCCCGCCGAGAATGGCGGGGTCCGGAACTGTCCGAGTCGGCAGGAGAGAACCCTCGAGGCTCCCGAAAAGCAGGTCGTTGACACCCCCAAACTGTATGCGGTCCCGGCAGTCTGTCGCGCGGGAGCGCGCTGTTCACGCGGGAATGCGCGCGTCGTCGTCGGACGGCTCGCGCAGCACATAGCCGCGGCCCCAGACCGTCTCGATATAGTTGCGGCCGCTCGAAGCGTTCGCGAGCTTCTTGCGCAGCTTGCAGATGAACACGTCGATGATCTTCAGCTCCGGCTCATCCATCCCGCCATAGAGGTGGTTGAGGAACATCTCCTTGGTGAGCGTCGTGCCCTTGCGCAGCGAAAGGAGCTCCAGCATCTGGTATTCCTTGCCCGTGAGGTGCACCCGCTGGCCGCCGACTTCCACCGTCTTGGTGTCGAGATTGACGATCAGATCGCCGGTCTGGATCACCGACTGGGCGTGGCCCTTTGAGCGCCGCACGATCGCATGAATGCGCGCGACCAGCTCGTCCTTATGGAACGGCTTGGTCATGTAATCGTCGGCGCCGAAGCCCAGCCCCTTGACCTTGTCCTCGATGCCGGCGAGCCCTGAGAGAATCAGAATCGGCGTCTTGACCTTGGAAATGCGCAGTGCCCGCAACACCTCGAAGCCGGACATGTCGGGCAGATTGAGGTCGAGCAAGATAATGTCGTAATCGTAGAGTTTGCCGAGATCGACGCCTTCTTCGCCCAAATCGGTGGTGTAAACGTTGAAGCTCTCCGATTTGAGCATGAGTTCGATGGATTGCGCGGTCGCGCTGTCGTCTTCGATCAGTAGAACGCGCATGCCAGTCCCCTTCCATGCTGGCTCGGATCAAGGGTGGCCACCCGTCCTGGCGGCCTTGCCATACGCCCCGGGCTCCAACTGAATCGAAACGTTAACGAACGATGCTTAACAAAACATGATTCATGCGCGCAAGATCGTACTGGCCTGATCGGCCGGCATCGACCTAAGATACTGTTTCTTGTTGATTCTTTGTGCACGCGACCGCTCACGTCATGCTTGAGGAAGTGGTGTTAACCGACTAGGGAGGACTCACTCCGTCAACAACAAAGCCTTATGTCAGCCCCATGGACCGTAATCCAATGATTAATGCACCGGGTAAACAAGGGGTTAAGAGTTTAAGTTTGGTTTCCATCGCAACGGCGGACTGTTGTGAAAAGGACACATGCAAACGATGAAAGCGCTCGCCGAGCAAATTGCGGCCCTTGACGGATTGGAAATCTATGGTCGCACAATGGCTGTGCGCGGGCTGATGATCGAGGTTGCCGGACCGCTTCATGCGATGTCGGTCGGCGCGCGGGTCAATATCGAGACGACGGACCGGGCGATTCCTTGCGAGGTGATCGGGTTTTCCGGCAGCAACGCGATTCTCATGCCATTCGCCAGTCTCGAAGGCGTGCGACGCGGCTGCAGGGCCGTCGTAGCGTCGGCACAGGCCGTGATTCGCCCGGCTGAGGCCTGGCTCGGGCGGGTGGTCAACGCGCTCGGCGAGCCGATCGACGACAAGGGACCGCTGCCGTCCGGCCCCACACCCTATCCGTTCCGCAACCAGCCGCCGCCGGCCCATGCGCGCCGTCGGGTCGGCCCGCCGCTCGATCTCGGCGTGCGGGCGCTCAACACGTTTCTGACCTGCTGTCGCGGCCAGCGCATGGGTATTTTCGCCGGATCGGGCGTTGGAAAATCGGTTTTGCTTTCAATGCTCGCGCGCAATGTCGACGCGGACGTCTCGGTGATCGGGCTGATCGGCGAGCGCGGGCGCGAGGTGCAGGAATTCCTGCAGGACGATCTCGGTGCCGCAGGTCTTGCCCGTTCCGTGGTTGTGGTGTCCACGTCCGACGAGCCGGCATTGATGCGCCGCCAGGCGGCATATCTCACGCTTGCCGTCGCCGAGCATTTTCGTGACGCCGGTCGAAGCGTGCTGGTGTTGATGGATTCGATCACCCGCTTTGCGATGGCGCAACGCGAGATCGGCCTGGCGGCGGGAGAACCGCCCACGGCCAAGGGTTACACGCCCACCGTATTCACCGAGCTGCCGCGGCTTCTGGAGCGCGCCGGGCCCGGCGCCGAAGAGGGCACGATCACCGGCATTTTCACCGTGCTGGTCGACGGCGACGATCACAACGAGCCGATCGCGGACGCCGTGCGCGGCATTCTCGACGGTCATATCGTGATGGAGCGCGCGATCGCCGAGCGCGGGCGCTACCCCGCCATCAATGTCCTAAAATCGATCTCCCGCACCATGCCGCGCGCCGCCGATCCCGCCTTCCTGCCGGCGATCATGCGCGCGAAAAAGGTGATGGCGACCTATTCCGACATGGAGGAGCTGATTCGGCTCGGCGCCTACCGCGCGGGTTCGAGCGCACAGGTTGACGAAGCGATTCGTCTGCATGAGCCGCTCGAAGCTTTTCTCTCCCAGAGAAAGGACGAAGCTACCAGCCTTGCCGACGGCTATCGCCACCTCGATCAAATCTTAACCGCGCCGGATTAAGGTGATGCCGGAAACCGAAAACTAACATTGTGGCGTCACAATCGTCAGTAGGTGAGTCTGAAATGAACCTGTGACCAAAGTGAAAGCAGTGCGCCGCCAAAGCATGATTACAAAAAGTTGGAGATTTTTCGGATAAGATCATGCGAGAAAACAAAGCGAAAGTGAGCGCGATCGACTCAGCCTGAACTAATCGCGCCCTGGTGCCTGTGGAGTAGGACTCGATGAAGTCGCGTGACACCATAATCCGGCTTAAGAAATTTCAGGTCGACGAAAAACGGCGCAAGGTCGCGCAGATCGAAACCATGATCGCCGAATTCGAGCGCATGGCAGCCGAACTCGACCGCGAAATCCAAGTTGAACAGGATCGCGCCGGCATCTCTGATCCGGGGCATTTCGCCTATCCGACCTATGCCCGGGCGGCGATGGGCCGGCGGGAGAATCTGCGGCGTTCCGCTGAGGAGCTCGCGGAGCAGCTCGACCAGGCGCAGGCCGCGCTTCAGGAATCGTTCGAAGATCTCAAAAAAGTCGAGCTGCTGGACGAACGCGACCAAATGCGCGAGCGCGCCGTTGAGGACATGCGCGAGCAGACCGAACTCGATGCGATCGGCGCGTTGCGAAGCCGCAGCGCCGTCATGTGAGCGGCTTGCGATAGCTCTGCTTGCGGCGTCAGCGCCCTTCCGCGATTCATTCAGATTGAATCAACCGCGCTCCCTTTTTTCCGAAAAGTCTGCCGGCTATTCGGGATCCTGCTTGGGAAGCGCAATTGCTTCAGCTTGAATAGCTTGAATCGATCGCGCTCTCGATCTCTTTGTTTTTTCCTATGATCTTGTCCGAAACGTTTGCAACGTTTCGCGATCATACGCATCTTTGTCTAGTCGCATGATCTTGTCCGAAAAGTCTGCCAACTTTTCGGGATCATGCTCTGGACCGCGACCCATTCAACCTGAATCGATCGCACTCCATTTCTCTTTAGTTCTGTCGCATGACCTTATCCGAAAAGTCTGCCAACTTTTCGGGATCATGCTCATTTTTTTGTCACATGATCTTGTCCGAAAAGTCTGCCAACTTTTCGGGATCATGTTCCTTCTTGGTCGCATGACCTTGTCCGAAAAGTCTGCCAACTTTTCGGGATCATGCTCCTGCAGCGAATTTCGACCTATTCGCTCGTCGTTTGCGCCCGAAGGCGGCCCGCCAACCGAATCAGCCCGGCGCACACGCGCGCGCGTGAAGTGCCGCGGCTCATGCCTTAAGCCTCAGCCCGGCGACGGATCTTCCATCTGACTTATAGAGGGAAAAAAGGATCGAGGAAGGGTTCAGCGCGAGCCGGTCGTCTGGCCGCCGGAGACGATTGCAGTCTGGTCGGTCTGAACGATGCCATAGCCGCGGGTGTCGTCGGTTGCACTCGCGGTGAACCCGACCAACATGATCGCGAGCGATGCCAGCAGCGCGAGCACGACAATCTTGAATTGGTTGATGCGGCCGGTCACCCCGGCCGATCCGTCATTGTTGGTCATTTCAGCCCCCTTGACAATCAAACACCCGCTGGTCGCCGTGGACGGCAACCTGGTTCGACGCCCACGCAGATTTTAGATTCGAGAGTGCGAAGGCACTCTTAGCCCCTCGTTGCGAACAACCATTTTGGTGGGCAAGGGTTTCCTCCTGATGAATTCACGATTTGGTTATACCAGCGAATCACGCCACATTGTGTTACCGATTTCACACGCTCGCGGCTCTCGCCAAAAATTCGCCTGAAGTCAAATACTTCCGACCGTTCGCAACCGCGCGCGGGCATGGATTTCGGATTGCGAGAGCACAGGCGTTTGCCCCCGGAAGCGCTCAACGATCGAGCGAACGAAAGACCGGATGCCAGGTGAAGTCACAAGCACTGGGGCGTCGCCCTGACGGGCGGCCTCTTCGAACTGCTCGCGCACGGCCATTATGAACTCGGACAGCTTGGATGGCTGCATGGCGAGCTGGCGCTCCTCCCCCTGGCCGATGATCGATTCGGCGAAGGCCTGCTCCCATTTGGCCGATAGCGCGATGAGCGGCAGGTGGCCCTCCGGCGTCGTGTGTTGGGCGCAAAGCTGGCGCGCGAGCCGGCTGCGCACATGTTCGACCAGCGTGCTCGGGCTGCGCGTATAGGCGAGCCCGTCGGCAATGCCTTCGAGAATGGTAGCAAGATCGCGGATCGACACGCGCTCCTCGAGCAGGAGCTGCAACACGCGCTGGATGCCGGATACGGTGATCTGGCTGGGCACGATGTCTTTCACGAGCTCGCCCTGCTCCTTGGGCAGTTCGCGCAGCAGCTTCTGCACCTCGGCATAGGACAGGAGCTCGGCAAGGTTGACCTTGAGGAGTTCCGTCAGGTGCGTCGCGAGCACCGTCGCCGCATCGACGACCGTATAGCCCTTGACCGCGGCCTCCTCTTTCAGCGCGGCATCGACCCAGGTGGCGGGAAGCCCGAAGGTCGGCTCGGTCGTGTGAATGCCGGGCAATTGCGCCTGGCCTCCGCCGGGATCCATGGCCATGTACTGGCCCGGCCACACCCGTCCGCTGCCGGCCTCGACCTCCTTGATCTTGATCAGATAGATATTCGCTTCGAGCTGCACATTGTCGAGGATGCGCACCGCCGGCATGACGAAGCCCATGTCGAGCGCGAGCGAGCGCCGCAGTGCCTTGATCTGCTCGGTCAGGCGGTCGGCCCCGTCGGGCGAGTTGACCAGCGGCAGGAGGCCGTAACCCAGTTCGATCTTGAGATCATCGATCCTGAGCGCAGCGCTGATCGGCTCCTCCGCGGGGACCGGTTGTGCCTGGGTCTCGGCCTCGGCGAGGGCCGCGGCTTGGGTCTGGGCCTTGCTGCGCTTGTCGAGCATGTAAGCGAGCGTGCCGGCGCCGGCGCCGAGCAGCAGGAACGGGATCATGGGAATGCCAGGCAACACCGCCATGATGGTCATCACGGCAGCCGACATTGCGAGCGCCTTCGGATAGCCGGAGAGCTGGCGCAGGAGCACCTTGTCAGCCGCCTCCGACAGGCCCGCCTTGGAGACGAGCAGGCCGGCGGCCGTAGAGACGATCAGCGCCGGGATCTGCGTGACGAGGCCGTCGCCGACGGTGAGCACCGTATAGGAGCGCGCCGCTTCCGAGAAACTGAGCCCCTGTTGGGCAATGCCGATGATCATCCCGCCGATGACATTGATGAACACGACGAGCAGGCCGGCAATGGCGTCGCCGCGCACGAATTTCGAGGCGCCATCCATCGCGCCGAAGAACGCGCTTTCATCTTCGAGCTGCTTGCGCCGACGCTGCGCCTCCTTTTCGTCGATCATGCCGGCCGACAGGTCGGCGTCGATCGCCATTTGCTTGCCGGGCATCGCATCCAGATTGAAGCGCGCCGCCACCTCCGCGATGCGTCCCGATCCTTTGGTGATCACAATGAAATTGACGATGACCAGAATGATGAAAACGATGATGCCGATGACGAAATTTCCCGCCATCACGAAATTGCCGAAGGCCTCGATGACATGACCGGCGGCGCTGGTGCTCTCGTGGCCATACGCGAGGATGAGACGGGTCGAGGCGAGGTTGAGCGCCAGGCGCAACATGGTTGCGATCAGGAGCACGGTCGGGAAAGCGGAGAATTCGAGCGGCACCTGAATGAACAGCGCCGTCATCAGCACCAGCACCGACAGGATGATCGAGGTCGCCAGTGCGAAATCGAGAGCGAGCGGCGGCAGCGGCAGAATCAGAACCACGAGGATGAAGATCACGCCGGCTGCGAGGGCAATGTCGCCGCCTTTGAGGAGATCGCCGATCGCGGCAAGACTAGGCAGTCTCGGCCCTGCGCCGGCGCTCTGGTCAGCCCCCACGTCGGTCATTGCGGCCAATCCCCAAAAAAATTGTCCGGCGAAGCAGGAATCGACTCGCCGTCGAAAGCCCGAACCGAATCCGATCCGGTTGCGCGCCCGTTGCGGCGCGACCGGTAAAATTTGCCTGGTTTATGGTTAGCGGGGCGTTAACCGCCGGATGATCAGGGCGGTCTCGCGCGTAAGGATTACGAGTTGCGCGTATCCTGGAAATCGTCGCGCTTGCCCGCGTATCGGTCACCTGTCGATGTCAAAGCCGAGCCCGACAAAGGTGACGGAAATTTAATGATTGCCGAACCGTAACTTGCGCGCTTTCCGCCATTGATCTACGGCGCTTCGTGGTGAAAGGCCGTTCGCCGCGGAACACGTAAAGCGCAAGACCGAATAGAGCGAACTCCCATTCGGTGGGCCTCAAGTTCGTTCCGCGATTCGGATCGATTGTGCGCGAAGGCGGGAGATCATCTCATGTGGAAGCCAATGGTGGCCGGTGCAATCGCGCTCGCGCTGACAGGATCCGGCATGGCGCTTGCGCAGGACGGTCGACCGGGAGATCCGGCGCAACCGGGCGCATCGGCTCAGTCGCGCGCGCCTGCGTATACCGACAGCAAGGTCGATCGGCGGATGGCAAAGCTGCGCAAGCGCCTGTCGTTGACGCCGGAACAGGAAAGGAATTGGCCGGCCTTCGAGCAGGCCTATCGCGCATTCGCGAAAGCAAGGTCCAAGCGCTGGCGCGACGTTCGTGCCGACCTCACCGGCGACAATCCCGTCGAAAGAGTGCAGGCATGGGCGGCATTCGCCGAGCGCCGCGTCGAGGCAACGAAGGCGGTCGCCGACGCCGCGCTGCCGCTCTATCAAAGCCTCGACCAAGATCAAAAAGCCCGGTTCCGGGACCTCGTCTACTCGATGCATCCCAGTCTTGCTGCCCGCGGCGAGCGTCGCCGCACCGGTTACCGAGATGGCCGGCGGTGGCGGGACCGGGCCGAGAAGCGTTGGAGGAGCGACCGCGACCGGTGCCCGCGCTACAGCCGGCGCGACGGCGCCTGGCGCGACTGCGGTCCCCGCAAGGGTCCGCATTGGGGACGGGGTTACCGCGATGATTGCTACCGGTATGGCCGAGACTATGACCGCCGGTATGGCTATGGCATGGGTCCGCGCTGGAGCCGGCGCGACCGCGACGATTATGGTTGGCGCGATCGCCGCGGCTATCGCGATGACTATGGCCGTGGTTCAAGAATGAGCCGGCGCTGCGGCTGGCGGGACTATGGCGACGAAAGGCGTTTCGACGGCCGTCGCGGCGATTATCGCCGCTACGGGAATGACCGTGACCGATTTGGCGGTCGCGACGGATATCGCCGCTACGGCAGTGACCGTGATCGCTTTGTTGGCCGCGACAGACCGCGCGGCCGGTATTACGAGGAACGGCTCTGATCGCAGTGGAACAGCGCAGAGCGATCAAGGCATCTCGCGCCTTCTCGCTTTGTCTGAACGCATGATCCCACCCGAAAAATCCACCAGATTTTTCGGATCGTGTTGTTGACGGGCTTGGCCGGGCGGCTCTGCTAGTCCCCAATCCCCTGCCCCCAGAGATCGCCGGGCCACGCAGGCCGCCGGGTTTTCCGGCGGCCTGCGCCTTAACTTGCTGGCAGGCGGCCGATCTCGATGGGCCGTTCTTCCGTTCCGCCACCCGGCGTTTCTGGTGTTCCTACTCTGACGGCCCGACCCCGGACCGTCAGGTAAGGAACACTAGCTGATCCGATGCTTTGGGCTCCTGCGGAATCGAACAGGGTTTACGGTTCAATTCCGCCTTGTTTCCAGCGCGTTGGATCAGGCGAGGTCGCCCGGCGGCGTCGCCGTTCGCATCGCGCGCAGCAGTGCATTGCTGGACACCGAGAACCCTATTTGATAATCACGCAGACAGAGCATGATCCCGAAAAGTTGCAGGCTTGTCGGAGAAGATCATGCGAGAAAACAAGGGAAGATAGAGCGCGATCGATTCAAGCTGAGTGGATCGCGCTCCAGTGGAGCGGGTGCGGGCGCATAGCTCAGTTGGTAGAGCAGCTGACTCTTAATCAGCGGGTCCAAGGTTCGAG
>JANQIP010000234.1 GCA_028282095.1 Xanthobacteraceae bacterium
CATGATCCCGAAAAGTTGGCAGACTTTTCGGACAAGATCATGCGACCAGACAAAGAGAAGCATGATCCCGAAAAGTTGGCAGACTTTTCGGACATACGAGAAAACGAAGAGAAAGAGAGCGCGATCGGTTCAAGGAGAAGCCATCGCGCTCTAACCTATCTGCCGATCCACGCTCAGCGGAACAGGCCGAAGAAGTTTGGCCTGTACTGCTGCCGATACGCGCGCCGATGCGACTGGCTTCGCCTTGGCGAGGAGGCGCGGCGGTGCGTGACCGGTCGGTCTGCCATCAAACGGTTGCCGCCCTTGAGTGCGGCGATCACCCGCCGATCGCGCCCGTAGACGTCGGCGAACAGCTTGAGGTCGCCGTTCTCATCGACGGTGGCGGTCTGGTAGATGAGGTGCACCGGGATCGGCTCCGGGAAGCGGATATTGACCTCGCCGCGCCCATACATCTTGCGAATGCCCGAGGCGGTGTAGTTCTTCTCCGGCAGCGCGATCGAGAGCAGCACCTCGGCGTATTTGTCGGGATACTGCACACGCATGCAGCCATGGCTGTAGGCACGCCGCTTATGCTTGAACATGTGTTTGTCGGGCGTGTCGTGCTGATAGACGAGGAACTTGTTGGGGAAGTTGAAGCGGATCCGCCCCAGCGCATTCTTGGGGCCCGGCGGTTGCCAGATATGCACCCGGCCGTTGCGTTTATAGGACACCCGCAGCCCCATGCGCCGGAGCACGGTCGGGTCCTGCCGCAGCGCCGGGAGATATTCCCCGTAAACGATCGAGGGCGGCACGTTCCACGTCGGATTGACCGTGATGAACTTCATCGTCTCGCTCATCAGCGGGGTTGCCTTGGAGACCTTGCCCGCCACAATCCGCGTTTCCCACTTGAGCGAGCCCTTGTCGTAGACCCGCAGCATGTATTCGGGAACGTTGGTGAGCACATGCGCTTCGCCGAGATCGCGCGAGACCCAGCGCCAGCGTTCGAGATTGGCGAGAATGATGTCGACGGTGCGCTCGTTGCGCGGCCCCCCATTCAGGGCACGAATCGTCGCCGGCCCGGTGAGGCCGTCCTGAACGAGCCCATGCTGCTTTTGGAAGGCCTTCACGGCGTCCGCGAGGGCCTCGTCATAGGTTTTGTCGTCCGGTGCGCCGGTCAGGCCGAGCCGTTCGCGCAGGTCGGGCACGCGCTCATCTTGCATGCCGACACGCATGACCCGTCCGGAGCCGATGCGGACCGGCGCGTTCTCCTTTTCGCCGCGGATGTCGGCGAGTTTGTCCTTAAGCGCCTTGTAGTGCTGATGCTGCGGAAAATAGCCGGCGAGCACGGCGCCGGCATCGGTCGCCTCGTTAAGCTTTGCGAGCAGATCGGCCGGTTTCGGCGGTTTCAGATCGTAGGAGACGTCGCGCCCGCCGCGCGACCAGTGCACGCGGCCGACTGCGGCATGGCGGGCATAATCCATCACCGTATCGGTGAGCTTGAGCTCGAACGCGGCAAGCGCTTCCGGCCCGGCCTGCGCTTCCAGCGTTGGCACGCGATAATCGGCGGGATTAAGGCCGTCCGCGGCGGCGGTGCCAAGCTGCGCGATCACCGACGTCGCCTGCTCGCTCACCGCGCCGTCCTTGGTCCAGACCGGGGCATAGTCGCGCGCGCCATAGAACGAGTTCAGCGCTTCGCGAGTCTTGCTGTCGAACAGACGGCTGCCCGAGCCCTCGGCAAGCGCATCGCGCAGCTTCTCTCCCAGCGGATCGAGCGCCACCTCCTCGGGAGCCGGCATTGCCGGAAGCGAGCCGGTCGCGTCGGGGTCGGTACGCGGAGTAGTTGCGAGGTCGTCCGGAGTGATGACCACCGTGGCCGGTTCCAGGCTTGGAATCGCGTCAAGCTCGGTCTCGGCCGGAGCGTCATCGACGGCGGCCGCGGTAGCGGGGCCTGTCGGCTGCTCGGTAACAGCCGCAGGCTCGGTGGCGGTGTCGGCCGCAGGCTGGGCAGCGGTCTCGGCCGGCGTGAGGCCCAGCTCGGCCGGCGCGAGGTCCAGCTCGACCGGCTCGATCCGCGGAATCGCTTCGCGCTTGAGATCGGCGGCCGGCGTCTCGGTGCCGATCGCCTTTCTCTTCGGAAGCCTCAGCTCGATCCCAAGATCATCCGGCGTAATGACCAGCTCGGCTGGCTCCGGCAGCGGAATGACGATGTCCTCGATCGGTTGTCTGCTCGGTTCCGCCGCATCCCTGCCCGGTTCGGCAGCCGGGCTCTCGCCCGGCTCGATCGCCGCTGGCGTGAGGTCTTCGACCGGCGCCGGTACAGGGGACGCCGGGCGGTCGATGTCCGAGGGCGTTATGACGAGCGAGGCCGATTCGATCTGCGGCACGCCATCCTTATCGGTCTTGCCCGCGAGTCCGGCATGCGCGGCAACGCCCGCCGTCAGAACGAGCGCGATGGCCGTGTTGGCCAGTAGACGTTGAAAGCGCATACGTCATGTCCTCCCAGGGCAGGCGTCCCAATCCGGCAGTCGGTCGACAATGAACGCAAGATCGCGACAGCCGCGGTCGTTGTCCGTTTTTCCCAGCGGCCACACTTTGGAAACCTTAACCCAAGGATGGCGGCTGAACTCTGTCTTTCATCCCCAAGCGATCCTTCGCGCGTCGCTTTTCTGCGCCTCTGTTACCCATCGGCCACGTGCGCAACGCCATGATCCGCCGGGACATCCTCGGCGATCGACTGCAACTTTCGGTACAGAGTCGAGCGACCGATACCCAATTTGCGTGCAACCTCGGAGATCTGCCCGCGGTAATGGGCGATGGCGAATCGGATCGCGTCGGCTTCGACGGCGTCGAGGCGGCGAACATCTCCGTCAGCGGCAAGCAGGGGCAGCAAGGCTTGCGGCGCAACCGGATCGTCCAACGCGATCGGCGCGGCATCTCCCGTTGCGACCCCATGATCGACAAGGTCGCGTATCTCGCCGTTGGGCTCGGTTGGTGGTGGTGTTCCGTTTTCTGTTGTCGTCGGTGGGGGGATCGTCGGTGTGGCGATCTGCGGGAATTCGTGCATGCCGAGTTCTTCGCCGTCAGCCAACACCACCGCACGAAACATGGCATTCTCAAGCTGGCGCACATTGCCGGGCCACGGAAAGGCGGTGAGCAGCTTGACCGCTTCGGCCGACACCGCGCGCACGCGCCGGCCCTCCTCGGCGGCGAAGCGGAGCAGGAAATGCCGGATCAAGTCCGGGATATCTTCGGGCCGCTCGCGCAGGGGCGGCAAGGTGATCGGGAATACGTGCAGGCGATAGAACAGATCCTCGCGGAAGCCACCGCCCGCAACTTCAGCGATCAGGTCGCGATTGGTCGCCGACATCAGCCGCACATCGACCTTCACCGGCCTGCGTGCTCCGACCGGTTCGACCTCGCCGTCCTGGATCGCCCGCAGCAGCTTGACCTGCGCGGCCGGCGGCAGCTCGCCGACCTCGTCGAGAAACAGCGTGCCGCCGGAGGCCTCGACGAACTTGCCGAGATGGCGCTCGGAGGCACCGGTGAAGGCGCCCTTCTCGTGTCCGAACAGGATTGACTCGACCAGCGTCTCGGGCATGGCGCCGCAATTGACCGCGACGAAGGGCTTCGTCCGGCGCTCGCCGGAACCGTGGATGGCGCGGGCGACGAGCTCCTTGCCGACCCCCGATTCGCCCTGGATCAGCACCGGAATGTTCGAGGCTGCCGCCTTCTCCGCGGAATGCAGCACGGCGCGCATGCGTGAGCTGCGGGTGATCACATCCGCGAAGGTGAGGGTCCCATCGCGACTGCGCTTGATCCGCGAGAGTTCGCCGGCAAGCGCCCGATTCGCGAGCGCATTGTTGAGCGAAACCTGCAGGCGCTCGACGCCGACCGGCTTGACCATGAAATCGAAGGCGCCGGCCCGCATCGCCGAAACGACATTGTCGATGCCGCCATGCGCGGTCTCGACGATCACGGGAATGCTCAGGCCCGATTCGCGCATGCGCGCGAGCACACCGAGCCCGTCGAGATCGGGCATCACGAGATCGAGCACGACGCAATCGATGGCGGGAGCGGCGGGATCGGCAAGGAGCGCCAAGGCGGCATCGCCGCTCGCGACCGTGATCGGGTCGAACCCCGATTTCGCCACCATGTTCTCAAGCAGGCGACGCTGAACCGGGTCGTCGTCAACGATGAGAACGCGCTGAACCAAGGCGACACCGAACTTCGTAATTGCGACAAACGAGTAAGGCTAATATCCCGATCATCCTTAACGACGGCTTACCGGCCGCAAACTTCGCGATAGCGGATGCGACAAAGCAACCGCCTTGGCATGGGCGTCAAGCGCCCACATAACAGCCTTTCACCCGCCACCCCCGGAACGGATTACCCGTATGCTCACCCGTTCGTCGCGATCGAAATCCAAGATCAAGCCGCCCGCAGCAACGAAACGCACCGCGGCTAAGCGCGCCGCGCGCAAACCCGCCGCTGCCAAGCGCGGCACCGCCAAGCGCAGCGCGTCATCCGGCCGATCACTGCCTGAATGGAACCTCGCCGACCTTTATCCCGCGATCGACGCGCGCGAGGTGCGGCGCGACCTCGATCGCGCCCACGCAGACGCGGTCGCGTTCGAACAGGACTACAAGGGTCGCATCGTCGAGATGGCGCAGCAGAAAGACGCCGGCCGCCGGCTCGCCGAGGCGGTGAGGCGCTTCGAGGCGCTCGACGAGTTGACCGGACGGCTGATGTCCTTTGCCGGCCTCTTGCGCGCCGGCGATACCACCGATCCTGCGCGCGGGAAGTTCTACGGCGACACTTACGATGCGATCACGGCCGCCTCGTTGCATCTTCTGTTCTTCCCGCTCGAGCTCAACCGCATCGACGAGGAGACACTGGAAGCGGCGATGGCCGACCCCGCGCTCGGCCATTACCGCCCCTATATCGACGTCGTCCGGCTGGAGCGGCCCTATCAGCTCGACGACCGCACCGAGCAGCTCTTCCATGAGAAAGCGGTCACCGGTTTCACCGCCTGGAACCGGCTGTTCGCCGAGACCATTGCAAGCCTGCGGTTCAAGGTCGCCGGCAAGGCGCTGCCGCTCGAGCCGACGCTCAATCTCCTGCAGGACAAAGAAGAGCGAACGCGCAAGGCGGCGGCAGGCGCCTTGGCGCACACCTTCAAGCAGCATCTGCCCACCTTCACGCTGATCACCAATACGCTCGCAAAAGACAAGGAAATCTCCGACCGCTGGCGTGGCTTTGCCGACATCGCCGATTCACGCCATTTGTCGAACCGGGTCGAGCCCGAGATCGTGGACGCGCTGGTAACCGCGGTGCGCACCGCCTATCCGCAACTCTCCCACCGCTACTATGCGCTGAAGGCGCGCTGGCTGGGCAAGCGACGGCTCGCGCACTGGGACCGCAATGCGCCGCTGCCGCAAGTCCCGAACCGCGCCATTCCCTGGGACGAGGCGCGCACGACGGTGCTCGAAGCTTACGGCGCGTTCTCGCCGCGCATGGCCGAAATCGCCGAACGCTTTTTCACAAAGGCCTGGATCGATGCACCGCCGCGCCCCGGCAAAATGCCCGGCGCGTTTTCACACCCGACCGTGCCGTCGGTGCACCCCTATGTGCTTCTGAATTACCAGGGCAAGCCGCGCGATGTGATGACGCTCGCGCACGAGCTCGGCCACGGCGTGCATCAGGTGCTCGCCGCCGCCAACGGGCCGCTGATGGCACAGACGCCGCTGACGCTCGCCGAGACTGCGAGCGTGTTCGGCGAAATGCTCACTTTCAAGAAACTGCTCGAAGAAACCAAGGACCGTAAGCGCCGCCGCGCGATGCTCGCCCTCAAGGTCGAGGACATGCTCAACACGGTGGTGCGCCAGATCGCGTTCTACACCCTCGAACGTGCCATCCACACCGAGCGGCGCGAAGGCGAGTTGACCGCCGACCGGATCGGTGCGCTCTGGCTTAAGACGCAGGCCGAGAGCCTCGGGCCGGCGATCGATCTCAAGCCCGGCTATGAGACGTTCTGGTGCTATATCGGCCATTTCATCCATGCGCCGTTCTATGTGTACGCCTATGCCTTCGGCGATTGCCTCGTGAACGCGCTCTACGCGGTCTACGAAGATGCACATGAGGGCTTCGCCGAGCGCTATCTCGCCATGCTCGCGGCAGGCGGGACCAAGACCCATGCCGAATTGCTGGCGCCGTTCGGGCTCGATGCCCGCGATCCCGGCTTCTGGCAGGGCGGCCTTGCCGTGATCGCGCGGATGATTGATGAGCTGGAAGGGATGGAGCATTCTAAGTGAATAATGCCTTATCGCGTATTCATTTCACATGGCTGGCACGACCGGTGGATCGCCAAGCAGCTTGCTCGGTCTATCCGTGATGACGCCAAGGCTGCGCCGTTCATCGACATTTTCGATATCAAGAGAGGAGATCGGATCGAAGACCGGATTTTTGAAGAGCTTCCAAAATGTAGAGAATTGGTAGTTTTTCTCACGCCGTGGTCGGTGACAAGAAACTGGGTCTGGAACGAAATCGGCGCAGCTTGGATCCTGAATCTCCGGATTGTCGCCGTCCTTTACGGCGTATCTCTGGCGGAGATCGAAGCCGAGAAAGGCGGCCGGGCCTGCCTGACTTCGCGGAACGTTCTTTCGCTGGATGAATTCGATGACTATGTCATCGAATTGGCCGACCGCGTGAAAGGAGATCGCTGATGGGAGCGCATCCGTCGGTCTTTGTCTCGTTTGCGCGAGCGGACCATGAACTTGCCGATCAAATCACCAAATCGCTGGACCATGCGGGGCTTGCCGTCAAACGCCCGGACACCGACCTCCAAGCCGGCGAACTCTGGGCGGATGCCGTGAAATCTGCGCTGACCGACTCTGATTTGATGGTCTTCATCAAGCCTCCCGAGGGCGCGACAGGAAGCAACAATGCTTTTTTCGAGCTCGGCGTCGCGGGCGCCTTGAAAAAGCCGGTTGTTGCGGTCGTGAAAAGCCCATCCGACGTCTCGGACATGCGAGCGACACCGATTGTATCGGCGGGCGATCTGACCGGCCTGATCGATCAGGTGCAGGCCTTGCTCATCAAGCAGGTGCCGGAAGCGTAGATCCGTCCGCAGGCGCGATCCGCGGTGTCTACAGGCCAAGAGCCGCGCTGCCGCACGAAAGCCTGCTTTCTCGTGCCTTGCAGGCCCAGGCTTCGGGCGTGACAGTGCGGATTGCGGTTCCGCGAACACTGGAATTGCTCCGTTTGTTCCCAACGGCGTGCTTTTTCTACAGCGAACCGAGTCCCACTTTGCGGGTAATTGTTCTATTGAACGCGAAGCAAAGCCGGTGGCACAGCACAGCCGGCACCGAGGCGTAGAAAAAGGTCGCCCATGGCGCAATTGCCGTTCGGCTCGCCGTTCCTCTGGCCGATGATGGCGGCGATGTCCGCCAGCGAGGCCACGTCGGCCTTTGTGCACCAGATGGCGCGGTTTACCACCACGGAGATGGCGTCGCGGCCGGAGCCTCCGCGTCCAGAATGGGCGAGCGCCAACCGCGTGTCGCTCGAGCTTCCGACCCTGACGCTGCGCGATTTTTCCACCGGTCCCGCGGACATGACCACCGTGATCTGCGCGCCTTATGCGTTGCATGGCGCGACCGTCGCAGACTTTGCGCCCGGCCATAGCCTGATCGAGACCCTGCTGGCGCATGGACGAACCAACCTCCATGTCGTCGAATGGCGCTCGGCCACGCCGCAGATGCGCCTTTGCTGCATCGACACGCTCCTTTCCGATCTCAATGTCGCGATGGACGAGTTCGACGGGCCGGTCGATCTCATCGGTCTGTGCCAGGGCGGGTGGATGGCGCTGCTCTATGCCGCACGTTTCCCCGCCAAGGTGCGCCGGCTGGTCATCGCAGGCGCGCCGATCGATCTCGCCGCCTCCGAATCCGGCCTGACACGGGTCGCCTCGCGCACCCCGATCAGCATGTTCGCCGAGCTGCTGAAGGTCGGGGAAGGACGCGTGCTCGGTCGCATGATGCTCGAACTGTGGGGCCCGACGCCCAGCCAGCCGGCGGCGATCCGCCGGGAGCTGCAGATCTCCGACGATCCGAACGGCCCCGTCTCGGCGCAGGAAAGCGAACTGCACAAACGGTTCCGCGACTGGTACGATTGGACCGTCGACCTGCCGGGGGTCTACTACCTCGAGGTGGTCCAATGGCTCTACAAGGAGAACCGGCTGGCGCAGAGCGCCTTCGTTGCGCTGGGCCGGCCTGTCGATCTCTCTCAGGTCAGACTGCCCTTGCTGCTGCTGGCCGGCCGCGACGACCAGGTGGTTGCGCCGCCGCAGGTCATGTCCACCGCCAATCTCGTCGGAACGCCCGCCTGTGACATCAAGACGATCGAAACGCCATCGAGCCATCTCGCCTTGTTCATGGGGCGCGACAGCCTGACACGCGTATGGCCCGAGATCGTGTCCTGGCTGGACCGGGCCGAGTCAGGCGCACCGGCGTTTTGCAGTGTCGCGGAACCGACATCGCCGTAGCGTGATCCGGAAGAGTTGCAGACTTTTCGGCAGAAAATCCTGCGAGACAACAACGAGCAAGGGAGCACGATTGATCAAGCTTGAAGCGATCGTGCTCTGGAAAATGCAAGCCCCCAAAACCGATAGAGCGCCTTCGGCGGACCGCCGGTCCAATGCGGGAATCGCAGCCGGGCCGTCACGCCGGCAACGCATTGCCGGGGCCGCGCGGCCTTTGCGCACGAGAAATGTGGCGCAGCCGGCCTTCTGCCCCTATATCGGGGACCGGCGCTGAAGGGTAAGATGACCGATCCAGAGAAAAATCGATTCTCGGCCCGCGCCCGCCGATTCGCGCGGGTGGGTGCGAACATGGGTGGCGTTGCGGCGCGGTTGGCGGCGACGCGGTTTCTCGGCAGCTCGGCCTCCGGCCAGGACCGCAACGCCGCCGAGCTGGCGGGCGCCCTCGGCGGCTTGAAGGGACCGATCATGAAGGTCGCCCAGCTCATGGCGACCATTCCCGATCTGTTGCCGCCGGAATATGCGGCCGAGCTCACCAAGCTGCAGAGCGAGGCGCCGCCGATGGGGTGGAGCTTCGTCAAGCGGCGCATGGCAGCCGAGCTCGGCGCCGATTGGAGGACCAAGTTCGCGGATTTCGAACGGGTCCCGGCCGCGGCCGCTTCGCTTGGTCAGGTCCATCGCGCGCACGCCCATAGCGGTGCCGCGCTTGCTTGCAAGCTTCAATATCCGGACATGCAATCGGCGGTCGAGGCGGATTTGCAGCAGCTCGGCTGGCTGTTCGCGCTCCAACGCCGCATGGACCCTGCGATCGATAGCAGCGAGGTCCTCAAGGAAGTCTCCGCGCGCGTGCGCGAGGAACTGGACTATGAGCGCGAAGCCAAAAACGTTACGCTTTACCGCGAGATGCTCGCCCCGGTCTCTGTCGTCCGCGTTCCGGCGCCATGGCCGGACCTTTCGACGGGGCGCCTCCTGACGCTCGATTGGCTCGACGGCGAGAAGCTGCTCACCTACAAGTCGGCTTCCCTCGAAGTTCGCAACCGGCTCGCCGATGCCCTTTATCGCGCTTGGTGGTATCCATTCAGCCGTTACGGCATTATCCACGGCGATCCGCATCTTGGGAACTACACGGTGTTCGCGGAAGGCGGGGAGCCGGCGGGCATCAATCTGCTCGACTATGGTTGCATCCGCATCTTTCCCGCACGATTCGTCGGCGGCGTCGTCGATCTCTTTAACGGCCTGCAGAACAACGATCGCGACCTCATCGTTCACGCCTATGAGGCCTGGGGTTTCACCGGGCTCAACGACGAACTCATCGATATTCTCAATATCTGGGCGCGCTTCATCTTCGGACCCGTGCTCGACGAACGCGAGCGCACCCTTGCCGACGGCGTGAAACCCTCCGAATACGGCCGCCGCGAGGCCTTTGTGGTGCACCGGGCGCTGAAGGAAAAGGGGCCGGTCCGCGTCCCGCAGGAATTCGTCTTCATGGACCGCGCGGCCATCGGCCTCGGCGGCGTGTTCCTGCATCTTGAGGCACGTCTGAATTTCAATCGCCTATTCAAAGAGGCAGTGGAGCATTTCTCCGTCGCCGAGGTCGCGGAGCGGCAGGCGGCCGTGCTGGCGTCCGCCGGTTTGTCGGGCTTCGCCACGCATTCTTGATCTCGCGCAAAGACTCCGCCACGAATCTGCCGCAATCCGGCCTCCGCGCGGGCGGCCCTTTCGCTACCCGAACACTTGGTTGTGCTGAAGCATGATCCCGAAAAGTTGGCAGACTTTTCGGACAAGATCATGCGACCAGACAAAGAGAAGCATGATCCCGAAAAGTTGGCAGACTTTTCGGACAAGATCATGCGACCAGACAAAGAGAAGCATGATCCCGAAAAGTCGCAGACTTTATCGGGCAAGATCATGCGACCAGACAAAGAGAAGCATGAT
>JANQIP010000249.1 GCA_028282095.1 Xanthobacteraceae bacterium
ACTGTATGCAAGGGGCCGCGCACCCACCTCTCCCCGCTAGCGTATGATCCCGAAAAGTTGCAGACTTTTCGGACAAGATCATGCGGCAAAACAAAGAGAGATGGAGCGCGATCGATTCAATCTGAATGGATCGCGCTCTAATGGTCCTATCCCCGGGTCGGCCGGCTCAGGTCAGGTTGGTGGCCGCGACGCGTATGGGCGGACGCCAATCATAGATCCAGTCATAACGGCTGAGCACGAGCTCGCTGCCGAGCATCACATTCATCGCAAAATCGCGGACCACGCCCGCCGGTCCGCTGAGATGATAGACACGGCCATTGGCGCGCGCGGCCTGCTGAATCCGGGCGGTGCGCGGCTGGCGCTGCCCCTCGTAATGGCGCATGGCCGCGGCCGCGCCCGGCACCCGCGCAAAAGAATCGGCGAGCACGGCCGCGTCCTCGATCGCCATGGCGGCGCCCTGCGCAAGGAATGGCAGCGTGGGATGGGCCGCATCGCCCAGAAGGGTCACCGGTCCGCGGCCCCAGCGGCGCAATGGCGGGTGATCATAGAGCGCCCATTTGAGCCAGCGTTCGGGGGTCGCGAGCAGGGTGCGGGCAGGTTCGGCCCAGTCCTCGGCAGGAAAGCGCGCCAGCAATTCCTCTCGGTCGCTGCGCGTGCTCCAGCCCTCGCCCTTCCAGGCATCCGTCGAGATCGCCACGATATTGATCGCCCGACCGGCCCGCACCGGATAGTGCACGAGATGGCCGTCACGCCCGACCCACAGATGCACGACGGGCTCGCGGAACTCATCCGGGACCGCCTCTGCCGGGACGAGCGCGCGCCAGGCGGTGCGGCCCGCCGCTTGCGGCGGCTTTCTGTGGCCGAGCCGCGCGCGGACCGCCGACCATAGGCCGTCGGCACCGATGAGGCCCAATCCGGTCATATCCCCCGTCTCCGAGTGGCGGAAATAGGCAACCGTCACGCCGTTGGGATGGATGGCGAATTCCTGAACGCGCGCGCCGAGTGTCAGAATGATATCCGGGTGATCCGCGACTGCAGCGAGCAACGCGCCTTGTAGGTCGCCGCGGTGAATGACCCAGTAAGGTGCACCGTAATACTGCTGTGCTCGACCCACCGGAATGCTGACAAGATCGCGTCCGGTCGGCGCCTTGCGTACGCGGACGGCCTCGGGAGCGACGAGGCGTGGCCTGAGTTTCTCTTCGAGCCCCAGAGCGATCAGGACGCGCGCCGCATTGGGCGAAATCTGTATGCCGGCGCCGATTTCCTCAAGCTGCGGCGCCTGCTCCAGCAGCACGACGCGCGATCCGCCGCGCGCCAATGCCAGCGCCGCGGTCAGGCCGCCGATTCCGGCCCCGGCGATGATGATCGTCCGTGAGGAGGCCACGACACGCATCCCATCCGGTCGATCAAGCCGCAGTTCCCTCGCTCAGCGCGCATTCGGGCGGGCGGGCTTCGAACGGACCGAGACTCGGATTATACCGATAAACCGTGGAACAATAGGGACAGACAATCTCGTTATCGTCTCCCATGTCGAGGAAGACATGCGGATGATCGAACGGTGGCAACGCGCCGACGCACATGAAGCGCTTGGCACCGATCTCGATCACGGCGACGCCCAGATCATTGTGGAAGTGGGGGACCACGTGATCTACCATAGGAGTCCTCTTCTCGCGACAGCCGAATCTCGTTATTTGTCAAATCTTGGCGCGGACCATAGCGGGCAAACCATGCGATTCCTAGGGCGAGTGGCCCTGCTCCCGTTCGGTCGGCAGAGCCGACACGAGGCGATTGCGCAGGACAACCGGCCTGGCACAGGCGATGGCGAGGGCGCCCCTGCGCCCGCGGTTAAGCCATCGCGCCCGCCACGACGGCGTCGGCGCGGCAACACTGTGTTCGCCGTTTTGGTGGCGATGACGCTCGCCGCAGCGGCTGCTTTGATCGGGCCGCGCGCCGTCGACTCAGGCTTCTTGCTGCTCCACCAGGACGATCCGGTGGCGCTCGCCGACCATATGGTGGCGAAGACTCTCGATGCGACGGTCGCAAGGCGCGAGATCGAAGCCGCGCTCGCATCCGACGATCCCGAACTCGCCGCGAGCTTCGTCGAACTCGCGCGCGAACAGGGGATCGCGCTCGATCCGGCTCTGGTCGAACGGGTTGCGGCCGCCAATTCGGCGACGGCTCTTGCGAAGCAGGCCGCAGGGAACTTCGCCCATGGTTTTGTGAGCGGTGAGCCGCAGAGCGCGGCCGGCTTTGCCGGTACCGCGGCCGGCGATCTGTTCGTCTTCGGCGATGTCCGCGACGCCTTACGCGAGGGCACGCGTTTCGCCTCTGGCGAAGAGGCCGATCAGTTCATCCTGGGGCTCGCCTGTGTCGGCCTCGTGGTCACCGCGGGGACTTATGCCACGCTTGGCGCAGCGACGCCCATCCGCGCCGGCATGTCGCTGGTCAAAGGGGCCTACAAGACGGGACGGATCGGCGGCCGCCTCGCAGCCTCCATCGGCCGATCGCTGCGTGCCGCGGTCGACTTGCCCGCGCTGCGGACGGCGATATCGTCAATGTCGCTGCGGCAGCCAGGGGCCGGTCTGCGCGGCATGCGCTCGACGGTCAAGCTCGACCGGGCCGGCGGGCTCGTTCGCCTGATGCAGGATACCGGCCGGGTAAAAGCGAACGCCGGAACGCGCGCGGCCATGGACGGGCTGAAGATCGCGGAAAAACCGAAGGACATGGCGCGCATTGCGCGGCTCGCCGAGGCGAAGGGCAGCAAAACCCGGGCGATCTTGAAGCTGGGCGGGCGAGCGGCGGTCGTGCTCACCGCTGCGTCCTTCAAACTCGCGAGCTGGCTGTTCAGTGCGATCATGGCACTGTTCGGATTCTGCTCCTTGCTCAAGAGCCTGACGGAGCGCGCGACTCACCGCTCATTCGTCTGGGGCAAGGCGCGACGCCTGCGACGCGCCCGGCGCGCCGCCGCCGCGGTCTGACGGGACGCCCGCCATGCGGGCCTTCCGCCATAACCTGCAGAAATCAGCGATCGACCACCTAAATCCGGCGGCTGCAGCGGCAAGCCCGGACACGGGGCTGCGCCAGCCTTGTTTTTTCATGCGATAAGACAAAGAGAAACAGAGCGCGATTGAATGCGCCTAAAGCAATCGCTCTAGCTAAGCAGACGCCGGAAATTAAATGAGGCGTGCAACGGCGGACATTCCAGGCATTTTCCTGCAAAATGACCGCCAACTCGATTCACTTGATTCCCCAAGTTGCCTAAGCCGTTCGTCCCCGCGAAAGCGGGGAACCAGATGCTCTGCCCAGGCGGGATTCCCGCTTGCGCGGGAATGAACGGAAGGTCGAGCATGTTCCCGAAAAGTTGGCAGGCTTTTCCGACAAGTTCATGCGATAAAACAGAGAGAAAAGGAGCGCGATTGAATCAACCTGAAGCCATCGCGCTCTAGACTGAGCCCATGCCAGTCCGGGAGGCCGATATGGCCCTTGAGCAGAAGCGATCGGCAGGCGATCTCGACCGGGTCGACCCGGTGTGGGATCGCATCCGCAGCGAAGCGGAGGAGGTGGCTCGGCGCGAACCGGAGCTCGCCGGTTTCATCTACGCCACCATCCTGCACCATGACCGGCTCGAAGGCGCGGTCATCTATCGGATCGCCGAACGGCTCGACCATCCCGATCTGAGCGCCGAGCTGATCCGCCGCGCCTATGCCGATGCCCTCGAAGACACGCCGGAGATCGGCGAGGCATTCCGCGCCGACCTCGTCGCGACCTATGACCGCGATCCGGCAACCGCACGGCTGATCGAGCCTTTGCTGCACCTTAAGGGTTTTCACGGCATCGCGACCCACCGGCTCGCGCACTGGCTGTGGGGCAAGGGCCGCAAGGACTTCGCCTATTATCTGCAGAGCCGCGCCTCCGCCGTGTTCCAGGTCGACATCCACCCGGCTGCCCGCGTCGGGCGCGGGGTCTTTCTCGATCACGCAACCGGGCTCGTCGTCGGCGAGACCGCCGTCATCGAGGACGCGGTCTCCATCCTGCACAATGTTACGCTTGGCGGAACCGGAAACGAAAGCGGCGATCGACACCCGAAAATCCGCCACGGCGTCATGATCGGGGCGGGGGCTTCGATCCTCGGCAATATCGAGATCGGCGAGTGCTCGCGGGTCGCGACCGGATCGGTCGTGCTCAAGACGGTGCCGAGCCATGTCACGGTGGCCGGGGTGCCGGCGCGCGTGGTCGGCGATGCCGGTTGCGAAGAACCCGCGCGCACCATGGATCAGATGCTCGAGGACCTAGGATTGTGATGCGCGCCGCAACGAAGTCGCTATAGTTGGCCCGAGCGAATCTGTTGCGCGAGAATCGCGGTTCGCTCTGTTTTTGGGGCTGCATCTTCCGCGGCGAACCGGTTTGTCCTCCCGGATGATCTCCAGGAGCAGGCTTCGCCGCAAACGCTGCAGCATGATGCCGAAAAGTTGCAGACTTTTCGGACGAGATCATGCGACAAGACAGCAGCATGATCCCGAAAAGTTGCAGACTTTTCGGACGAGATCATGCGGCGAGACAAAGGAAATCGAGCGCGATCGGTTCAACCGGAGCAAATCGCGCTCTTTGGGGCCAGATTGCTGGGAGGCACCCGCGTGGACGCGCTCGAAATCAGAAAGCTCGAAGCCTATATCCGCCGGCTGTTCGGCAATGCGCGGCTGCGCGTCGTGCCGCGGCCAAAGAAGGACGATTCGGCCGAGGTCTATATCGGTGAGGAGTTCATCGGCGTTCTGTTCGTCGACGATGAAGACGAAGAACGATCCTATAATTTCCAGATGGCGATCCTCGGGGCCGATTTGGAATAGCCGTCACGGGGACGACGATCACCGCGCTGTATTGGCGTGCAGCTCGGCGATAAGGCGGTCGAGTTTCTCAGCGAGCGTACGCCAGTCGGCGAGCCAGGCCCGCGGAAAGCGGACCGTGATATTCGCCGCGCCGACGAAGCGTTCGAACAGGCATGTCGCGGGGGTGAGCGCGCTGGCCGGCCGGCTGCAACGCGCGGCGAAATGCTCGGGCGTGCGCTCATCATAGATAAGGTCTTCCCCCCGATAGGGCGTGTCGTCACGGAATGCGACCATGGCAAGGCCCGCGGGCGCGGGCGAGCGATCGCCTGCCGTGTAGCGCGGATAGGTCGTGCGCAGCCGCTCCATCGGGTGAGCCACGCCGTCGTTGGGCGCGATGCTGACGAACAGGCGGTCGGACGGCAAAACCGACCCCGCAGCGCTGTCGGGCATGGGCCGCGATGGCGTAAGCGCCGACCAAGTATAGACGAGATCGATGCGGTCCTGCGGGCCCGGATGGCGCTGCACCGCATTACGGATCGCCGCCGGCGGAACCTGAAAAGTCTCGCCCGCGATGATCACCGGCAGGTGCGGGGCTTCGGCCTTTGGAGGCGCGTCGGGCCAGCGCGGCCATAGCGCATGGATGATGAAGCCGAGCGCAACGCCCCCGAGCGTCAACCCCAACACAAAGGGTAGCAGCATGGGCCAGGCGCCGCGAGCCGGCCTGCTCCGGCGTCCGCGGTATCGCCGCTCCGCCCGCTGTCCTCGCTCCAGCCCTGCCTCGGTCATGGGCGCCCCGCTGTTTAGAATCAGTAGCGGATTATCGCATGCCCGGCGTGCCGTGGAACGGAGGCGGTTGGATCGGTGGACGGTCTCGCAGGGCCGACAAAGTGTGGCGATACCGTTGGTTAGCGTTAACCCTTTCTTAAGGTTCACGTGGCGGGGCGCGTTGTGATGCGGCAAAAGGACTCGCAGGTCGCGTTGAGGTCCGCCATGTCGCCGGAATCGATCGAGTCTTTTCTCGCGCTCGCCGTCGGATTCTCCTTCGCCGGGCTGATTTCGACCTTCTATCAACTTCTCGCCCAGCGCCCGGCCTCGTTCCGCCTGCTTGAGCAGGACGCACGCATGGCGAGCGTCGCGGCCGTTCCCTTCGTCGTCTTCGCCGCGCCCTTTATGATCATGCGCAACACCCTGCGCGGCCGCGTCATCCAGCATCGCCGCTTCGAAACCGTCATGATCGCGACCGTGATTGCCGGTCTTTGGAGCCTGATGTCGGGCACCTGCCTGATCATGGCGCTCGAAGCCGTGGCGACAGCGATGACCTGACCGGCGGGCTGACTGAACCCTCCCTTCACGCTCCGCTCGCCAAGCCGGGCCGCCCATGGCAAGTTCGGCTAGTGTTTCCTTCTCTGACGGTCCGATCCCAGACCGTCAGGTAAGGAACACTAGCTAATCTGGTGCTTTGTGATGCGGCACCAACACGATGAGACGAGCTCAAGCCTTGGTGCCGCATCACCAGATCTCAATTGGTCTTAGCGGGAGAGCGTATTCATGCCGATCTTTGAAATCGAGGGGGCTCAGCCCGAGTTTCCGTCCGATGGTCAGTCCTGGGTGGCGGAGACGGCGGTGCTGATCGGCCGCGTGCGGCTGTTGTCCGAGGCGAGCGTGTGGTGGAACGCGGTGCTGCGCGGGGACAATGAGTGGATCGAGATCGGCGAACGCTCCCAGGTTCAGGACAATGCGACTCTCCACACCGATCCCGGCTATCCCCTCACGATCGGCAGCGATTGCGTGATCGGCCATAACACGATCCTGCATGGCTGTAGCATCGCCTCGCACAGCCTGATCGGGATGGGCGCGATCGTGATGAACGGCGTGCGCGTCAACCGCGGCTCGATCGTGGGCGCGGGCGCGGTCGTGCCGGAGGGCAAGGAGTTCCCGGAATACTCGCTGATCGTCGGCGCACCGGCCCGCGTCGTGCGCACCCTTGACGAGTCGGCGATTAAGTCGATCGCCACCGGCGCCGACAATTATGTCCGCCGCTGGAAGGACTATGCCAAGGGGTTGAAGAGGATCGCCTGAACTGCCTTTCCTCCTCTTCGGTGCGGATGCCGTGCGGGTCGCCGGCCGATCGTCTAGTGATGCGGCACCAACGCTTGGGCTCGTCTCATTGTGTTGGTGCCGCATCACAGAGTATCGGATTAGAGCATGATCCCGAAAAGTTGCAGACTTTTCGGACAAGATCATGCGACAAGACAAAGGAAAATAGAGCGCGATCGATTCAAGCTGAATGGATCGC
>JANQIP010000026.1 GCA_028282095.1 Xanthobacteraceae bacterium
AGAGTGCGATCGATTCAATCTGAATGGATCGCACTCTAGAGCATGATCCCGAAAAGTTGCAGACTTTTCGGACAAGATCATGCGGCAAAACAAAGAGAAACAGAGTGCGATCGATTCAAATTGAATGGATCGCACTCTAGAGAATCTCTCTGCTGATCTCTGCTGAGCCGGGCGGCGGAACTGATCCCGGCGTGAACCGGTTTGCCGCCGCGAATGTGACTCCCGAGGGCCGAACGAGCGAGTTCCCCGGAGCGAGTTCCGATCCTGTGGAATCGGAGTTCACTCTAGTTTTTCTCAGAGTGATCGCATTTTTTGCGGTGAACCGGTAGTACGCGCAGCGAGGGAACCCGGCCCCATGGTAGCTCGATCGCCGATCCAGATGACACAAATGGCGGTCGCTCGACGAGCCTGAAGCGGCTCTCGATGCTTGCCGCGGGCAAACACAATCAAACGGAAGAGTATTAATCCCATGGAAGAACATAACTCATTTCACCATGGGGTCTTTTGTGAGTTTTTACTTTATTTAATCTCTACGGTGCAAAGAAAAAACCGTATGCATATGCCGATGTTGCAGCTCCGGCGAAACTCAAGACTTCTGTCGCACCCGGTGGCACGACCGGAACACGATCGACGATGGCTGACGAATAGAGATTCACAAGCGCGACGGAACCGTCATAATGGTCGTTCGCCAACAATTCGCCGGCCTGTTCCGCCGCCCGATATGAAACATAGAAGTCGGCCGCTTGCGCGGCCTTGTAGGCGATAACAGGGTTGCCGGTGGCAGAACCCGCCAAATAGCCTGAGGCGATAAGCTCAATGTCATCAATAGCTTTTCTGACTTCCGAGTTATCTCTTACATACTCCTTACCTTTGGCGTGTCGCTCCGCGACAGTCCCCCGAAGCTTAGCATTGTTGTCGCCAAGCCATTTCGCCAGGGATTTTGCGTGTCTGTGCGCAAAAGCAAAGGTTTTTGTTACGCATCCTGCTTTTCCGTCCCGCCACCAACACCTTTTTCCAGAAGCACAAGCCTGTCCACCCCCGCAATCATCGGCATCTTCATCGATGCAGCGATTTCCACTCGCGCACTTCTGCCCTGGGTGACAGTAATAGCCGCCACAATCCACCGATCCTATTGCAATGCAACCGTAGACGGAGCAGTAGGAGCCGTCATGACAGCACTGCCCAAAGCGATTGCAGCATTGAGTGCCATACGGACAGCTCGTGTTGTTCCCGCAATCGATGCCTGAAGGTCTACGACTATAGGGGCAGACGATCCGTCCATTCACAAGATTTGCAAAGCTGCCATCAGGGCAGCGACACATATAGCCGCCCGCATAATAGCCCCATGAGCACTGCGCCGACGCTCCGTCACAAAACAAAAGGGAAACCACAGAAAAAAGCACTACCAGAAAGACACGCGTCATAGGTTCTCTCAAGACACGCCGCACCATTCAATCTTAAATAGCATAGCATCTCAACTCTCACAGGAAAAGCTCGTACGGGCGACAGTTGCTTAAGCGTTGCCTTGCTATGGGGCCAGAAAAAAAAAGCCCTCCCGCTTGGATGGGCGGAAGGGCGAGAGAGGGGAGATGGGGGCGCAAGGATCTCAGTCCTTGCTGCGGTTTTGAGAAAGTCGCACGCGGTTGCGGGGATTTCAGCCCTGCTGCGGCTGGGCGGTGTCCTCGGCCGGGCCGTTGCGATTGCGACGTTCGGCCATGAACATGTCGAACTCGGCCTTGTCCTTGGCCTGGCGCAGGCGATGAAGGAAGTCCTTGAACTCGCGCTGCTCTTCTTCGAGCCGGCGCAGCGTCTCGGCGCGGTATTCGTCAAAGGCGCGGTTGCCGCTCGAGGGCGGATCGCCGCCCCACCAACCGCCGCCGCCACCGCCACCGCCGGCGCGCTCCATGCGGTCGCGCATGCGGTCCATCCTGCTTTGCATGCGCTCCATCTTGTTCTGCCAGCGTTCCACGCTGCGACTATTCCAGCACGTCATTCGTCCGCTCCAAATGGTGAAGGCGAGGAGGCCCAAGCCCAGCGGCCACCAGATGACGAAGCCGATGATGGTCAGGGCAATCCAGGCGCCAGTTCCGAGTTCGTCGAGTTTGGCAACAATGGACATGGAAGCCTCGCGGGGTCTTGAGGGTGGGAAGGCGCGCCAGGCGGCCTCGCGGGGGTAGGTCGATCGTTCGGTGAGCGACATCGGCGGCCTCGTCCGTGAATGTAAATTACATTCACATAAATAGGGCCGGCCTGGATCGCTGTCAAGCGAAAGCGGTCATGCGCAACCGAAAAACAACGATGGCGGTGCCGAAGATTCATTGGGCCTGCGGTGACACAAGCTCGATCCGAAACGCCCCGAGGAGCCGCTTTTATTGCAATTGGGAGCGGCAGAAGGGCGGTGCAAGGGCACAGCGCGGAACTGCGGAATGTCACCTGCGTGCCCCGTTACGACGGGGCGCGCTCCGGCGGTTCGGTCGCGTCGGTGTCGGGAATGCCGAGGCCCTGAAGATAGACGAGCACGCCAGCCTCCAGCAGTTCCTCGGGGGACATCGGCAGCGGGCGGCGTGCCGCGTCTCCGCGACCGAACAGCGAGGCGATGCCATGGGCCAGCGCCCAGATATGCAGTGCCAACATCATGGCGGGCGGGCGCGTCTGACCTGACATGCCGGCGATCAGAGCCTCGGCCGCAGTGCGCAGGATTGCAAAAGCCTGTTCGTTGGCGGCCTCCAGCTCCGGGCTCGACGTCGGGGCAATGCCGGCCTCGAACATGGCGGAATAATAGGCCGGTTCGGTGCGGGCAAAGGCGAGATAGGCCTTGCCCAGCCGGTCAAGCGCGGTCATTGCGTCCGGCCGGCCGTTGTCCCAGGCTCGCGCAAGCGCCTCGCCGAACGCCTCGAAGCCGCGCTGCGCAACGTTGGCCAAGAGCTCGTCGCGGTCGCGGAAATGCCGGTAGGGCGCGGCCGGGCTCACCCCCGCCCAGCGCGCGGCCTCTGCGAAAGTAAAGCCCGCCGGGCCTTTTTGCGCGATCAGCTCCAGCGCCGCCCGGATCAGCGCCTCTTTCAGGTTACCGTGGTGATAACCGCGCGAACCGCCGCCGCCATGTTTCGACCAGCTCATGTAAATCACGTTTACATGAGGAGGGCCGGCGCGTCGACAGCCCCCGTGTCGGCGGCCCGCCGCGTCGATCGGTCGCCTCAAGCATGGTCCTGAAGCTCCATTCGATTCCCTCCCGAAACAGCATAGGACCCCTGCAGAATTGGCCTGTCCAATGGCTCCAATTCTGGCGCAGTCTCGTTTAAGGATGGCAAATCGAAATAGAGCTCCCTAGAAAACAATTTTCCCGATGGTTGCAATGTGTCTTCGGGGCATCATGATAGGAGTCTGTCGTAAAAAATGGACGAGCGATATTTGAGTATTTTTCTTGATGTGCAATCTGGACTTCCAAGACAAGGCCCAGGAGATGATGACAGTACACGCAGAGCATTGAAGCTGTGTGATTTGCCTGACAATGCTGCTGTTCTTGATATCGGATGCGGTCCTGGCGCCCAAACCATGATCGCGGCAGAGCAATTGCCGGGCGCAATGTTCACGGCCGTAGATTTTCACGCACCGTATTTGGAGCAACTAAAAGAACGCGCTCGAACCGCTGGATATGCGGGCCGCATCACGACCCATCTTGGCGACATGAATGCTTTGCCTTTTGCTCCACAGAGTTTTGATCTGATCCTCGCTGAAGGATCCGCCTATATCATGGGCTTTGCGAATGCCTTGAAGTCATGGAAGGCCCTGCTCAAGGATGACGGATATATTGCTGCCACCGAGCTTGTATGGCTCACGGAAACACCACCTCAAGAAGCGGTTTCATTCTTCAATGAAGAATATCCCGCCATGGCGAGGCCCGCGAATATTATCAAGATATTTGAGGAGTCGGGATATCGAGTCCTCGGGCATTTCACCGTTCCGGACAAAGGATGGTGGGACGAGTATTATACGCCACTTGCCGGCCGGCTTGACATGCTCGAAGAGAAATACGCAGGCGATGAACTAGGGTTGTCTATTATACAGGCCACGCGACAAGAACAATATGTTCGAAGAAATTTCGGCGAGAGCTATGGATATGAGTTCTTTGTCGCACGTAAATTGTCGGAACGATGAATTAATACAGAGATTGTCGAGATAAATATTTTTTAGCGCCTCCTGTCATCTTGTTGTTCAGGACGGAAACTTTTTTGTCACGGCAACGGCGTTCGGCCGCACCTTGGATACTCCTTCTCCGACGCTCCGATTCCGTATCGCCAGAGAAGGAAGCGCTTCGAAGGCACGTTGTGGTGCGGCACTTCGCACCATCAGGCCTGACCCCGGCCACCGGCCCGCCATAAGGCGCGCCCAGCGATGCGGCACCAAGCTTGAGCCCGTCTCATTGTGCCGCATCACAAAGCATCGGATTAGCTCGTGTTTCGGGCTGACGGTCCGGGGTCGGACCGTCAGAGAAGGAAACACGAGAACGCGATTGCTTCAGCTCGATTCAACCGCGCTCTCTCGAGTCTTTGTATGGTCGCATGATCTTGCCCGAAAAAACTGCCAACTTTTCCTGATCATGCTCTAACAGGCTGGCCTCCCGCCGTAAGCACGAAAGGACCATGGGTGACGCAGGCAGATCAGTCCGAGACGCTGGAGGGCAGACAACGGCGGCGGCCGTGGATGGTTGCCTTGCCGCTCGTCGTCCTTTTGGTCCTCGCCGCGGGGTGGAGCGTGTTCTGGTTCTTTGCAGCATCGGCAACCGAGACCGCACTGACGAAATGGCAGGATCGCGAGGCGGCACTCGGACGGACCTATCGCTGTAGCGAGCAGAGGGTCGGCGGGTTTCCGTTCCGGTTCGAGCTGCGCTGCATCGATCCGCGCGCCGCGTTCAGCGGCGGTGAGCGGCCGGCGGCCCTCGCGGCGGAGGATTTCATCATCGTCGCGCAGGTTTGGCAGCCGAATTTGCTCATTGCCGAGCTGAAAGGCCCGCTGACCGTCGGCGAGCCGGACAAACCGCCGGTGCTTTCGCTCGATTGGTCGCTCGCCCAGGCGAGCCTGCGCGGACTGCCGATCGAGCCGGAGCGGGTTTCGATCGTCATCGATGCGTTGACGGCGGCCAGCATCGAGTCTGGCGTGCAAAAGATGCTGGCAAATGCCACGCGGCTCGAAGCGCATGGGCGCATTGCCTCAGGCTCGGCGCGTGAAAATCCCGTCCTCGACCTTGCGGTGCGCCTTGACCAGGCTTCGTCCGCGCGGCTCGGCGAACTCGGCGCCGTTCCGTTCGATGCCGACATTGCCGGCACGCTGCACGGCTTGACGGATCTGTCGGTGAGGTCCGTGCGCACTACCCTGCGTGCACTGCAGGCTGCCGACGGCCGGCTCGACATCACGCGGGCCCGTGTCCAGCAGGGCGACATGATCGCGACCGGCTCGGGAACGCTGCGATTGACACCGCGCGGTACCCTCGACGGTGAACTCGAGGTCGCAGTCACCAATCTGGAGAAGCTGTTGCAGGCGCTGGGGATCGATCGACTGGTGGCGCAATGGGTACCTCAGGGCACGCTCGAGCGGCTGGCGCCCGGGCTCAACCTGTTGCTGCCGGGGCTCGGCGATGCGGTGCGTCGCGCCGGCGCTCCCGATTCCGGTGCAAAGGCTGCAGCCGGAGCCGCCGGGCCGCGCACGGAGCTTAACGGCAAGCAAGCGGTTACCTTGCCACTGCGCTTCGTGGACGGGGTCGTTTCGCTCGGCCCGTTCCAATTGGCTAAAATCCCACCATTGTACTGACATTGTGCAGCAAGATATTCCCGCCATTCTTCATCACCGCGGGCTTTACGGGAGTTGGCCATGAAATCGGTAGTTTTCGGCCTGGCCTGCGCCGCGGCCTTCGCAACCATCGCGTCGGCGGAAAGCCCGGTCACGGCTAAGGCGACGTTCATCGATATCGAGGGCAAGGAAATCGGCAGTGCCACCTTGACCGACACGCCGCATGGCGTGCTGATATCCGCCACCGTGCAGGTCGGGTCGGCCGGCGAGCATGCCTTTCACATTCACGAAAAGGGCGTCTGCAATCCCGCCGATGGATTCAAGTCGGCAGGCGGCCATTTCAACCCCTTTGCCAAGAAGCACGGTTTTGAGGTCGAGGGCGGACCGCATGCCGGCGACATGCCGAACCAGGTCGCCGGTGCGGACGGCATTCTACGCGCCAATGTCATCAACACGATGGTGACACTGAAGAAGGGGCAGGGAACGCTGTTCGGCCCGGACGGGACATCCTTGGTCATCCATGACGGACCCGATGACTATGAAAGCCAGCCTTCGGGTGCTGCCGGCGCGCGGATCGCCTGCGCGGTGATCAAGCGTTAGAGCATGATCCCGAAAAGTTGCAGACTTTTCGGTCAAGATCATGCGACAAAACAAAGAGAAACAGAGCGCGATCGATTCAAGCTGAATGGATCGCGC
>JANQIP010000027.1 GCA_028282095.1 Xanthobacteraceae bacterium
CTAGAGTGCGATCCATTCAGATTGAATCGATCGCACTCTATTTCTCTTTGTTTTGCCGCATGATCTTGTCCGAAAAGTCTGCAACTTTTCGGGATCATGCTCTAGAGCGCGATCCATTCAGATTGAATCGATCGCGCTCTCGTTCTCTTTGTTTGGTCGCATGATCTTGCCCGAAAAGTCTGCCAACTTTTCGGGATCATGCTCTAGATGCCGGATAAATGGCCGCAGCCCACCAGTTCATTAGAAAGGTCGCAAAGCACTTGCCATGTAGAGCGATCATACATTTCCGCAAACAGGAGTATTGAACAAAAGCGACTAGCGGCTGTTGGACAGTACCTTATGAAGAGGTTCTTCCGTCAGCGGCGAAACTTGACCGGAATGACGAATCGTCGCCGCGCGCCCGGCGGGGGTGCGGGAAATGGCGCGGCGCGCCGGATATGGTCGAGTGCCGCGCGATTGATGGCACCCGAGCCGGAGCTTGACGCAATCGATATGCTGGCAAGACCGCCACTGGCCGAGACCGAAAAACGAACGCGCACCGTACCGCGCTCGCCGACGGGTCTCTGGCGGGTGCGCCGGATCTTGGCATAGACCCGGCCGGGATAGTTGGAGGCCGCTGCGTTGCCTGCCTGTCGCGCCCTTCGGCTGCCCTGCCGCGCATTGGCTCTGCGCCCTTCCGCCCGACCATCGGCGCGGCCGGCCCGGGCGTTGCGGTTGGACCGGCCCCGGTCCGACCCGCGTGCCTGCCTTTGCCGTCTCGCGCGCTGCCGCTCCTCGGCCCGGCGCCGCTCGCGTTCGGCCCGGCGCCGCTCGCGTTCGGCGGCTTTTTCCGCCTGGCGCCGCTGTTCCGCCTCGGCCCGATCCACCTCGATCTGCCGCAACGGTCGCGCCCTTGGCATCGGAAGGATAGGCTCGTCCGGGCGGGCTTCAATGATGTCCTGCGGCGGTAACGGTGCAATCGCAGCGATCGCGGGGGCCAAGGCGTCCGGCGCGGCTGCTGGATCGACGGGACTATTCTCGGGAACCTGTGTCACCTGTTCGGTCACTGATGGCGTGACCGTCGGCAATGGTAGCGGCGGCTCGACGGGCGTTGCCTCGGTTTGCTGGTCCACCGGGCTCAGCCGGTCACCGGCTGCGACGAGGTTCTCGAAGCTTGAGCCCAGTGCCGCCGGCTGCGCTGTCTCGCCGCCGGCAACCCGCATCTCTTGCTTGTCCACGATCGCAGCGGCGCCGAGATGGAAACCGATCGACGCCAGCAGGGCAAGAAGCGCGGTACGGACAAAGCCAACGCTCAGTGCATTCATGATGCAGGCAGGCTCCGCTCGGTGATGATGAAGACGCGCTCGACGCCAAGCGCTCTGAGTTCGGCGCCGATCCCGATCAGCCTTGTCGCAGGAAGATCGCGGTCCGGCACCAGCCGGATGCCCGCAAGATCCGGTGCGCTTTCCCGTTTGATCGCAACATACTGGTCGGGCGTCACCGGGGTGCCGCGATAGGACAGTTCACCAGCCGCCGACACGACCAAAGCGTCAGGCGGTTCACGGCCTTCGAGATCGCTGGTCGAAATCAGGTCAAGGTCGCGATCGAGCGGCGGAGCGATCTGGGCGGCGACGAGAAAGAAGATCAGCATCAGGAAAACGATGTTGATCAGCGCGATCGTCGGCTCCGATTTGCGTCTTGGCGTGTCTACCGCGTCTTGGCCGTTCAGAAGCATCGTCCGTTCCAATCACTGAACGATCTGCAACGGCAGGCCGCCGATGCGGTTGATGACAACAATCACATCGACCAGTTGCTGTGCGGTTGCGTCTTCGCGCACCGAAAGGACGGCCGCATCAGCTTGCCCCTTTTCGTGCAGCGCACTCAGCCGGTCCTGCAACTGCTCCATATCGATGGGGCTGCCGTTGAGCGACAGGCCGGCAGCGTCCAGCCTCAGAAAGACCGGCGTTCGATCGACCGCAGAAACGGCGCCGCCTGCACCGGTCTTCAGCTCGACATCGCTGAAGCGAGAGAAGGTCGCCGTCAGCATGAAGAACAGCAACAGCAGAAAGATGACGTCGATCAGCGACGTCAGCGACATGCGGCGCCAGCGGCGATATGCGGCCCCGTCAACGCGCATGGGCGGGCGCCGCGCGCGTGGCGGCAACGTCCCGGGACGCGGCGGGCGGCGCAGGCTCCACGAGGCGGACCGGATTGAAAACGCCGGTCAGCGCTTGCTCGATGGCGAGGCGATGACTGGAAATCCGGCTCTCAAAGAAGCTCAGGCAGACCGCGGTCGGCATGGCGACAGCAAGGCCAACTGCGGTTGTCAGCAGCGCGACCCAGATGCCGCCCGCAAGCAGCGAAGGATCGACCGAATTGCCGGCATTCTGCAACTGCCGGAAGGCTTCGATCATGCCCAGCACCGTGCCGAACAGGCCGATCAACGGCGCGACCTGCACAATCGACTCCAAGGCACGGAATCCGCTTTGAAGCCGTTGCAATTGCTGCGCCGCCTCGACGGCAAAACGGTCTTCCAGATCCGCCCGGCTGGTTCTGTCGCCCGTGGTCGCCGCATGGCTCATTGCGGCCGCGACAAGCTCGGCCAAGACGGTCTGGCGCTCGGCCAGGTGCGATCGGGCGGCCGCCTGGTCGCCCGCCTGCCACAGACGGATTGCCTCGTCGACATGGCCGTCATGGCCGGTACCAAGGCGCACATACTGAACAAGCTTGTAGAGGACGATGGCGAGCGCGACGACCGATACGGCAAGAAGCAGCGCCACGACAGGGCCGCCAAGCGCGACCAGTTCGGCGGCGCGATCCAGCGGATTGGCAAGCATCATCCTTTGATCTCCATCTCGATCCGGGTTGTCGCCTGGAGATGATCGATGCACTCGCCGCCTGACAGACCGTCGCCCGCGCAGGCGGACGCCCCGTTGATCAGGACCTGGCCGATCGACGTGCATTGCGTGTCGGGCAGATCGAACTGGCGTACCCGCATCTTACCGGCCGGCACATTCTTGAAATTGAACAGCGTGAAGCGCTTGACCATCCCGTCGGTGTCCAACAGGACCGTTTCGAGCGCCAGTTCCGACAAGTCGACGCCGAGGCCGTTCGTCGTCTTGAACACGAGCCGGCATGTGCCCTCGCGTTGCTCGGCCTTGTTCAGCTCGATCGAAAGGGTGGGCTTCGACATCCGCTCCTGCGCAAACGCGGAAGCCGCGGCGGTCAACGCAAAAAGCGCTGCCATTGTGAGCGACAACGACCTGTTGTGACAGGTCACGGGTTGCGCCATGACTTGATCCCCCGAGCGTCCAACTCCAAACTCATGATGCACGCGCAAGACGGAAGACGGAAGACGGAAGACGAGCAGCATGACGGAAGCTGCATGCAACATCAGAGCGACCGGTACCGTTCTCCAACTCGCAACACTGCACGTCCAGGCACGCCCTGCGTGGCAGAGCGTCATCCAGACGACATTCGACGTTCGCAATCCTGGACTGCTTGGAGAACCAGGTAATCTTCTGCTTGCTGCTCGACGTCCGCATCGGAAAGAACGCGGGCCATGTAGCGCAGTGCGTTTCCGACGGTTTGCGGGTTCTGATCGTCGAGCTGATCGCGCGTGATGACGAAAACTGCTTGCAGCGTTTCGATGATGGGTGTGCTGGTCTTGGTTGCCAATGCAGACCGTTTTCCTTAGCAGGCGGTCGGTCTTGCCCTCGCTCAGCATCGCCCGCTGCGCCGTCGCCACTGCGCTGAACACCATCAGCCCACCGCCGCTCCCAAGACCGTAGTAGTCCCCGCGCCGTTTCCCATCTCGATCCACACCCCCCCGAACTCGAAACCTTCGCGTTTCACTCGTCGCGAAGGCCGCACAAGTATCCCCCGGCAAAGTCGGAGCTTAAGGATGTGAGCCGCCCAAAGCGGCTGGCTGGTTGGGGTCGCTGACGCGACCCCAGTGGTGCGGTTCTCGGATCCCGGCCCTAATCCTCAACAGCCCCTCTGCTTCACATGCCTCTCCTGGCTGATCCGGCCGCCGAAGACGAATCCTGCCTCTGTCTTGGCAACCTCTCTTGCGTCGCTCTCTGTTGGCTCAGGCCGTGCGAACAGTCATCATGACTGCTGGAAAGGTCCTACTGCCACCCCAGGAGAGCCGGAGGTTCCCTTGTGACGCTAGCAAGCACGGGGCGCAAACGTCCAGCAAAATAGAATGGAAATGATGCATCAGGTATTCGGTGTGCCTGAAGTGCAACGGAACGACTACATTTAGTTTTATTCTAAAGCTAAATTGGTCGCTGCATTGATTTTCCGGAGTTCGGCCCACGAAGACAGGCCGCAGTCTGCTTGCGCCCATACGCGATCTCGGCAAGCTGATCGGGCATGAAAACCGTCATGCGCTGACGGCCGCTGCTCACAAGTCCCTGTTTCTGCCAAAGGCTCAGCGTCCGGCTGACCGTGAAATACGTAAGGCCGGCCATCTCGGCGAGGTCGTCCCGGGTGATCGGAAACTGAAGCTCAAAGCCGTCTTCTGTTTGTCTGCCGGCCTGAGCGGCAAGGCGAAGCAGCGCAGCGGCAATGCGCCGTTCGACATTCTTGAGGGACGCATCTCCGATCCGCTCAACCATTTCCTTCGTGTACCTGCCGACAATGCGCAGCGTGTTTTCCATGATCGCTTGATGCCGCTTGACCAGATCGAGGAACTGGGCGGAGCGCCACGACAGGACGACTGCCTCCTCAACCACGGTTGCCGTCGCGGGATAAGGAAACTGCTGCAGGACGCATACGCAGCCCACCAGATCTCCCGAGCGCATGATCCGCAGCGTCGTCTGCGTTCCTTCAGCGCTGATTTGCGTCATCCGCACGAGGCCGCTGACAACCTGAAGGAATCGCTCCGGCGCGTCGCTCTGATGGAACAGCACAACGCCTTTCTCCAACTGCCGCGTGGTTGACGCAGATAGAAGCAATTCAGCGAGTTCGTCGGACAGGCCGGAGAACAGAGCGCTCTGGGTCGCGATGGCGCGTAAGCCCTCTTTCTCCATGATCAATCTCGTCTGTGCGGCCATGCCGGACGACTATTTGGATGCGATTTGATCATGCGCCAGTTACTCTTCGGTCACTTCGCGTGAGTAACGCAAACCCATGCGGCTTTGGTGGTTGAGGGGGCTTGGAGTTCACATGGCCGATCCCAATCGGCGTCAGCAGTTCTCTTGGAATCATCGGACTGCAGACGCTCAGGCACTCGGAACAACCTATTATTCTTATGGACTCTTCGGCAAGCCTGACAACGCTCGCCCAAGCCGGGCTTGGTGAGCGCAAAGAACATTAGTACTGATTTCAAGCATGAATTTCTTTTTGAGATCTTCTATAAAGAAACATATGTCAAAGTATGTCGTTTTGACTTCTTCTAAAGAAGGTGACAAAATGAGGTCGGATAATGGGCTTTGTCACAGGCCCTGTGACGATCACGTGGGACTGTGGGTAATCAAATCGAACCTTCTTCGCGATCCCGAGCAGGCGGATAGCGGCCGAGATGCTCAGTTTTTTAAATAGACAAATTACGATCTATTACTCTCAACATTTTGCTGTTGCGGCGATAGGTAAGGTCGCGGTATCGAACCCATAATCCCTCATCGGCTGCAAGTAGGGGCATGAATGGGGTTGCATCTATCGGAGTGTGTCGGGCGAGAACGATACTGGTTGAGATTGGTTGCTGGCGTTGCCTTGGGTATCGGATTCGTCGCAACCGGCCCGGGCGGCGTCAGTGCGCAGGACGCACCGGCGGCCGTTCGTTTGGAACTCAACCGCCTTTAGCCCAACGGCGAGAATTGCCGCGCCTATCTCTTGATCGACAATCGCAGAGGCAAGCCCGTCAAGGCTCTCAAGGTCGACCTGTTCACTTTGGACACAGATGGCATCGCGCGGCGCCGCATCGCGGTTGAACTGTCCGGATCGAACCTTTAGAGCGCGATCCATTCAGATTGAATCGATCGCGCTCTCTTTGTCTTGTCGCATGATTTTGTCCGAAAAGTCTGCAACTTTTCGGGATCATGCTCTAGAGTCGGAACACTAGAATTTCGCCGCCGCCGTTACGGCAACGCTCCGTCCGACCCCCGGCAACGCGTCGTTCAACGGCCGGTACTCTTCATCGGTCAGATTGGCAAATTCGACCACAAGACGATACTTGTCGTTCTCGCCATAGGTGCCGCCGAGTGCGAAGTTCAGCGTTGACCAGCCGTCGACCTCGTTCGTCGTCGAGCCGTCTTCGGTTGGAAATGTCTCCTTAACACCCGTCGACGTGCGTGCAAACAGATCGGCCCACGCATTGATGCCGTGAATGTCATGCTCTATACGCAGCCCGTACCGGCCCGACAACAGCGGTACGTTCGTGTCGTAGGTTGAGAACTGCTCGAAATCGAGACGCCGACGGGTGAATGCGCCGGTGACGTAAGGCGTGACGCGCGTACCTGGAATTGTGTATTGCGTAACCAGTTCAACACCCCAGGTAGTCGCCTCGTCGGCATTGATGTAAACCGTGTCATCCGCAGCGAAAGGCTGGGGACATGTCGCGCCCGATGCTTGGCACTCGACCCTGGTGATGTAGTTCTCTGACGTGGTGTAATACCCGACCACATCAACAGCGAGATGATCCCCGTCGAAGCGAAAACCGAGTTCATAGTTGGTGGCCGTCTCCAGTTCCAGATCCGGATTGCCGAAAACGACCTGATTGCCAGCAACGGTCCGTGAGAAGCTCTGAATAAGCGTGGGATTGATGTAGCCGGAAGAATAGAGCGCGCGCAGCGTGATGTTCTGGAAACCCGTATATGTCAGGGCGACGCTGGTTGACGTCTCGTGCTGCGTCACGGAGCCGGTTGGCAGGGCTGCATCGGTGCTCCGTGACTCTTCCAACTTGGTCTCGATATAGTTGTAGCGCACACCTGTGATCAGGTTCAGGTTCGGGACCAGTTCCCAGTCGTCCTGCGCGAAGACGGAAAGCGTATCTATCCGCGCTTGCTGGAAACTCGTACCCGCGTCCACAGTCGTACCAGACGGGCTCGTTTCAGTTTGGGCCCGGGTCTTGTCCGTCTCAAGGACGTCGGCGAGATACTCGACGCCAACGATCGTGTAATGGTGCCTGAACGCTTCCAGGTCGATCTGTCCGGTCGCCCCATAGTTTGTGAGTGTATCGTCGGAGGTGGCCCGATTACCGATAGTAAACGGCCCAACGGAGAACACCGGAGGCCCGACCGGGCCAGGATTGGGTACAAAGAACTGAGGAACGAAAACTTCGACATTGTTTTCGAAAAGCCTCTCCACGGTCTGGTAATAGGCGTCGAAATGCACCTTGGCCACCGGGCCGCCGAGATCTTTGGCATCATAGTAGACGCCGACTTTTCTGAGGTCCCTTTGCGGAAGGTCGATGGTGAAGTCAGTAAGGCCTCCAATATCCGGCGGGCTTCCGGTGATCGTGGAAGGATCTTTCCAGCTTTCGGAGTCAAGCCGGTATTGCTGGGCCTTGACGGCGAAGTAATGGTTCCGCTCGGCGCCGAAGGTGTAGCCGAGATGAGCCGAAATATCATCTGTGTTCCAGGCGGTGGTCTCAAGGCGACCTGTACTGGTGAACTCACCCTTAGGCGTCCTCTGATCGTCGTGCGCAGCAATCCCGGCGGTCACGCGATAGTCGAAGTTGCCCAGCGTTCCGCCGGCGCTGGCCCAGCCTTGCCACCCGTCCGTACCGGAGTAATATGTGCCGCCAAGCTCGACTTCGACGGCTTTGCCGGGAACGCCTTTCTTGGTGATAATGTCAACAACGCCGCCGATTGCCTTGGCGCCATAGAGGACCGAGGCGGGCCCGCGCAACACATCGATGCGCTCGATCGCGGCGGGGTTGATGAGAATCGGGGTTCCGTAGGTCGAGTGGTCGGTGATTTCCTGGCCGTCAAGGAGGATGGTGACCCGGCGCGAAGATTCACCGCGAATGCGGAGCCGCTTCATTCCCGGCACGGAGCTATCGACCAGTTCGACACCAGGTATGTCGCGGATCGCTTCGCCGACACTGAGTGGAGCTTGCCGCTCGAGCTGCTTCTGGTCGACGACGCTCACAGAACGCGGGTTGTCCTGAACCGTGACTTCGGTGCGCGTCCCGATGATTGTGAGTTCGTTGAGCTCGACCAGCTGCGCATGCGCCTCGTCGTGCGTTCCGATCAGCGCGAATGACACAGCACAACAAGCAATGGCAGACACGCCCTGGGCCCTGCGATTGCGCCTCGTCCGTAGGCGTCGCGCGGAGTTAGGTCCCGTGTACATCAGATTGTCCCCCGTATGTCCCCAATCACATCTGAAGTCTTGCTGCATGTCTTGCCGGGGTCGGCTTATCGCTTCAGCGTCGGCGAGTTGCTCAGCATTTTCTGTGTGGACGTCACGCAGTGTTGCTCGACGGTCTTCCTGGTCGCATCCGGCACCGATCCTTCTTTGCAGGACGCCACGTCTTTGACCGGTTCAAAAGCGACGCTGTCGCTGTTGAACGTGATCCGATAGGCGTGGCGCGGCGCATCGGGATCCGTGCCGTGCATGAATCGTTCGAAGGTCGCTATACCCCTGAAGCAACCGAGCTTTAGTATCTCGATATTCTCCGACTTGAGGATCGAGCGAACGGTCTCGCCACGTTCTTTGCAGGTTGGCGCATTGAGACCGTTCACGAATGCGGCCGAAACGCCACCCACTGCTGTGGCAGTGATCACCACCAAAATCAGCGCCCCTGACATTCGTCAGCCCCTCATTTGTGCGCTGGTGTGAAGGTCGCGCCATATACATTCTTCTTGTATTTTAGTGAGCTGTCTCGTTCCCATTCGCCTCAAATCGGGAGTCATTTGGCTCAAGAAAGGTATTTTCTTGCCATACGCTGCCGGATGGGCGGTCGGGCAACGTTCAATCAAATAGGGCTATATGATTTGCGAGGGTAATCGGCGGTACGCAGCCGGATTGCGGCCGTAGTGCAGCCTGAAAGCCCGCGCAAACTGGCTTGGGCTGGCAAAACCGACCTCCAGGGCAATTCTTGCGATGCCGAGTGAACTGTGGGCCAGTAGGTCACGCGCCGCCTCAAGACGCCTGCGTCGCGAGTAACTGGCAATCGTGGTCCCGTAGAGGCTTTTGAAACACCGCTTGAGATCGCTTTCGTTCATTCCCACAAGGGCACTGACCTCGGAGATTGTGGGTGGATTGTCCAGCCGCTGTCGCAAAATCTCAGCGGCCTCACGTGTTCGGTTCGTAGCTTTGGGTTGAAGCGAAGAATTCCATTTCCGGCTGCAATCCAGCAACGTGTACCTGCCATAGGCCCAGGAAAGAATCGCCAGAAAAGACTGTTCGACTTTCAACAAGTCGCTGTCATCGTCGATATGCGAGTCGAGCAGCGAGCGGGCGATAGAACTGCCAACACTATCAAGTTCAAGTTCGGCGTCATCTTCCTCACCGCTCGAGTTATTGCCGCCAAGGAGAAAGCGCGCTACGCGGCAAGCCGGTCCTTGAGGGCAAGATGCACGCCATTCACGGGAGAAAAGCACCAATACTGCGAGGCAACCGGTATCGGAAGCAGAACCAAATCTGACAATCCGGTCAGGTGATGTCTCGAACTGTCGCAGGATATGGAGTTTGTCGTTTGCGAGAGGCCGCGTTTCTTCACCGTTTGAGATGACCGGGTTCCCAGTGAAACTGACGCAGAAGTAGCTACCGGGCGCATTAAGCTGCGCGTCAATGCTCCTCTGCGGCAGAGTTCGGATGATTGTTACACGGGCGTTGTCGCGCAGAGCTACGGAACTCACAGAGCCCGCTTCCAGAGAAGGTTCGACCGCCAATTGCTCGTCGATGGCGGGAGAATTGTTTGCGACGGAACTCACCTCAATCAACAGTCGTTACAATACCTGCCACACTCGAATTCTGATCGGAGTCAGTACGACATCGATTACTTTAACATGACATAAAGTCATGCAAAATCCAACCGGGTGGCGAATGGTCGCAATTCGGGCGCGAGTGGCCCAAGTTTTTCCAGGATTTTTGCGGAAACAAGTGCCACCACTGCTGAAAAGGTGTCCAGAATGGTGCGATTGGTCTTCGTGATGGAATGGAAAGGGAGGGCGCACTCGGTTCGGATCAGCTGCTTTGTCGCATAAGTCTAATGAAAAAGTGCTGTGCCTCCACGCGTGTAATCGACCGCCGCTATGAACAGCGCCAAATGCTGTCACTGCTCCCGATAAGTTATGAAACAGAGCGCCTGAGATTGCATTAGCGCTTAATGTCTTCTGTTGAATGATTACATTCTTTTGTCGGCAAAACGTGACCGCCCGGACACACCGCAGCTGCATTCGTCAACCGGCGGCTTTTTAATCTGTTTAAAAAAGGGCGCATCGGTCGGTCTTCGTTTTGGAAAATCCGTTGGGCTGCTCGCCGCTAAACAACGGGCGTGCCGGACTTGTTTGCGTGCGCACAAACAATATTCGACCATCATATGATACCTCCACAATAGGCTGAAACAAGAACACAGAGTTCAGATGCATCTTTTTAGATGCCTTTGAAAATCACGGCTGGGGGTAGTCGATATGGGCTGGGATCTTCGCGGCAAGACGTTCCTTGTGTACGGAAGCCGACGGAAAGGGTTTATCCATTCCATGATGGCTGCCCTGCTGCTGTCGACCGTCAGTCATGCATGCTTTGCGCAGTCTGCGACGCCGGGTTCGGCCACTCCTCTCGATCCGATCGTTATCGAATCTCCGCAGCGACCGCCGGCGCGCGCGTCGCGAGCTTCAACGTCCCCGGTCCCCGCTTCCACGGCGGCGCCGTCAGCCGCGCCCGCACAAACACCGGAAGCGGTGGTTGCAAAGCGCTTCAATGCGCTCCCCGGCGGCGTCGCCGTCGTTCCTCAGCGGGACTTTCCGGATACCGCTAATCTAACGGTCTCCAAAGCACTGAGCAGCGCGCCCGGCGTCGTGGTGCAGGACTTCTTCGGCGGCAATGACCAGCCTCGCATCCAGATCCGCGGATCCGGCCTGCAGCAGAATCCGGTCGGGCGCGGACTGCTGATGCTCTGGAACGGACTTCCGATCAATCGCGCGGACGGTTCTTACATCGTCGGTTTCGCCAATCCTCGCCAGGCCGAGTTCATCGAGGTCTATCGGGGTTATATGGCCAACCAATTGAGTGCCACCGTTCTCGGCGGCGCCCTCAACTTCGTCTCGCCGACGGGGGCCACCCAGCCGGGCGTGAACATGTGGTTCAGCGGCGGCAGCTTTGGCCAGATCGGAGGAGCGGGGCAGGCCGGCTTCGAAAACGGTAACGCCGATGGCCTCGTGCAGTTCGAAATGAACCGCCGGGACGGGTTCCGCGTGTACAACAGTTCTCAGCGCGACAGCGTGGCCGCCAATCTCGGCGTGAAGCTCAACGACAATGTGAGCACAAGGTTCTTCGCCGGGTTCACCGATCTCGGTTTTGACATTCCAGGACCGATCTCAAAGAGCGCTCTGTATCAAAATCCGAAGCAAGTCGGCACGGGACCAATTATAACGCCGTCCGGGGTCGTAAACCCAGGCCCCAATGTCCTACGCGACCGCCCGCGCCGTGAGGCGAGCCAGTTCCTTGTCCAGTCGCAAACGACCGGAACCTTCGGCCCACATCTCATCGACTTTGCACTGGGTTATTCCTACACGGACGACACATTCCGATTCCCGGTCTCGGTCGGTGTGAGAGCCACGGAAGGTGGCGAGTTCACGGGGAGGGCGCGGTACGCCTTCAAGCCGGATACCACCAGCGTTCTTCCACTTTTCGAGGCTACGGCGCTTTATATGGCCGGCTCGGCGGACCGCAGCTATTTCACCAACCAGGGAGGCTCGAGGGGCGCCAAGTTTGGCGAAAGCGAAATCAGCGCCACGACAACATCGATCTATTCTGGTTTCAACATCCCGCTATGGCAATACTTCACGCTGTCGCCAGCGATCTCCTATGCTTATACAACTCGCGACAATGATGACCTTTACGGCCTGCCGACACGGCCGAACATCGCCTATAGTCCAATGAGTCCGACGATGCGGTTGCCGAACGGTGCCGTTCCCACCCGCAGCACGAGTTATAGTTTCTCCTACGACGCGTGGACCCCGAGCCTCGGTCTGAGCTATCGACCTGATACCGTCAACACCTTCTTCGCAGCGCTCAGCCGCAGCTTTGAGCCGCCGACCAATGACGACTTGATGCGGCCCATCAATGGGACAGCAAACAGCAGCCCCGGCCGGCCGAGCCCACCCAACCCGGGGCTGGTGGTGGACGCGTTCAAGGTCTCTAACCTTAAAGCCCAAACGGCGACGACGCTTGAGGCCGGCTGGCGTGGTCGTACGCAGACCCTTTCGTGGGATGCGATGGTCTACCAATCTTGGCTCAAAAACGAAATACTGATTCTGCGAGACGCGACCGGCACCGTCGTCGAGACCATCAATGCCGACAAGACCGAGCATTTTGGTGTCGAGATTGGCGTAAGCGCGAAGATCACGGACTGGGTTTCAAGCCGCATCGTCTATACCTATCAGGAGTTCCGCTTCGTGGATAATCCCGTCCGCGGCAACAACCGGCTGGCCGGCACTCCCGTTCATCTCATCAACGCAATGCTTCAGGTCAAGCCGACCGAGAGCTGGACGATCCAGGGCGCAACCCGATGGGTGCCGGCCAAAACACCGGTCGACAATGCGAATACACTATATGCAGATCCCTATGCGGTGTTTGATCTCCGCACTGAATACCAGGTCAATAAGGAATTCTTGGTTTTCGGCGAAGTCACCAATCTGTTCAACAAAACCTATGCGTCATCGACACTGGTGATCGATCAGGCGAGGCCGGATCAAGCGGCATTTCTTCCCGGCGACGGGCGCGGCTTCTATGCGGGGATCAAGGGAACATTCTAGGATGTCGGGCTGCGGCGTCGGGCTATCGGGGCTCCTCCGGGTCGATGTGACCGACTCATCGGCTGCGACTGCCTTCACGCGCGCGATCGACGAGATCCGTCAGGCCGGCTGGCGGATCACCATGATTGACCTGGAAGCAGCCGGGTCATGTGAGAACGCGAACATCGCGGCGGGCTCCGGCAGTGACATCATAGTTTTGAAAGAGAATGGTCGCGCAACAGTCGTTGCCGGCCGTGGTCGATCGGGGGAAGAACCGCTCGCGGTCGAGGCTGCACGGCTAACGCGTGAGCAGGTTGATCCGTGTCTCACGGACACGATGCCGACCGGATTCTCCATTCTTTGTGCGCTCGGAGGCGGAAGGATCGAGCGCGTGCTCGCCGAGAGCGTGGTCGCTGAGACGCCGGTCGATCGGGTGATCGTCGGCTTGAACTGGACCTTGGTGCGGGCCGGCGATCTATGCGGCGTGTCCCGCAGTCCGGCACGCGGCACCGAAGGGGGCCGCACCGTGCGAGGCGCGCAAGGGTTTCGTGGCAAGCCGCTTTCAGAGTTGGCTCGCATGCTGCTTTCCCTTGACCCGCTTGCACGCTCGATCGGGCTGGCTGCAGCGAACGCATTCTGGAGCCGTAGCGCCACTGTTGCCGACGGCAGCTCCTCGAGCCGAATAAGTGACGATTCAAATATGGTGGGATTTGCCCGGTTCTCTCCACCGGGTGACGGACTGGTGGTGGTCGGTGCATTTCCCGATGTGCGGCAGAGATTGCCGCATGCGCGAATCGTCGAACGCGAGCCGGGACCGCACGACATTCCTGCGTCCGACGCCGACGGCGCGCTGGCGACGGCGCAGCAGGTTGCGATGACGGCTCAAACCTTGATGAATGCGAGCCTCGAACGCCTTCTCGCGTTGTCCGCCGGCGCCACAACGCGGATGTTGATCGGGCCGAGCGCGCCGCTGTGCCCCTTGCTTCTCCAGTGCGGGCTCACCGACATCAGCGGCTTTGTGATCGTTGATCCTGTCAAGGCCGAGGAGTTTGTTTGCGAAACGGGCACTCGCATTCTGGTTGGGGGGATGACACGCCCGATAGCATTAAAATCGTGATCGTGCAGAACCGAGATCGTCATATGGGCCGCCAGCGGCCTGTCGGGGACATCAAACTTGTCGAATAACGCAAGACCATTGACGAGTTCGGCGGCGCGGATCGCATTGTTGGCTTCGTTGATAGCCGGTATCTCGGTGTCACCTGTTCGTGGCGCCGAAGGTCCGGTGACGATCACCGACGTCAACGGAGATTCCGTCACCCTGAAGCGGACAGCCGAGCGGGTTGCCGCGTTGCCGCCGCCACTCGGCACTTTTGCCGTATCCGTTTCCGGCGGGGCCGATCGTATCGTCACCGTCCACCCGTGGTCCAAGGCCGCGATGCTGCGCGGCACGCTGGCCGGATATTTCCCCAAGCTGCGCGACCTGCATGCCGGTGCGGTCGGCCAGGACTTCATGCCGAACATCGAGGAGCTCATCCGACTGTCCCCCGATCTGGTGTTCCAGATCGGTTCGTTCGGAAAGGCGCAAGTGGATCTCATCCGATCGGCCGGACTTCCAGTTCTCACAATCAACATCACCGGCGGCGACGATGCCGTCGACTGGTTGCCCATGCTCGGCGCGGCGTTTGGTACCGACCGGCGCGCGCGCGCTATCCTCAACTGGCGGCTGGCGGTCAAGGCGAGGATCGAAGCCGCGACTCGCGATCTGCCGCGGAGCCGGCGCCCGACAGTCATTCACATCAGCCGGTTTCACTCGGCTCTCGCCGTCGTCGGCGGGGCGCATATCCGCAGTTGGCAGATTGAACTGGCTGGTGGAATCAACCTGGCTGCGGGGATCAAGCGGTTCAATGCACAAATCGATGCCGAGCAATTGTTGTCCTGGGATCCCGACGTCATTCTTCTCAATGCATTTGAGGAGAACCTGAAACCTGCCGACATCTATGGCGATCCACGCTTTGCCGGTCTCTCGGCGGTGGTCCATCGCCGCGTATATGCGTGGCCGCTCGGCGGCGACCGCTGGGAAGCCCCGACGCAGGAGAGCCCGCTGGGCTGGATGTGGTTGTCGCGGCTCCTGCAGCCCGACCTTTTCAGTTGGTCGATGGCCGATGAAATCGTGAAAGGACATATGCTGCTCTACGGCCATTCACCACCTCTTGGCATGATCCCCGCAATTCTGCGTGTGCGGGATAATGCAGGGTCGAGAGATTATGAGCGCCTGTTCGGCCGCTAGGCACGGCAGCGCCTCCACGACATGCAAGCTTGGCCGCTTCGGGCGGGGCGTAAGGTGGAGTCTCGCGGTTGCGGCGCTCGCGATGATCATCGTCATCGCAATCGGCCACGGTCGATATAGTGTGCCGATAGGAGAGGCGATCGCGATTCTGCTGTCGAAACTTGTGCCCATTGAGCCAACCTGGTCACGGTCCGCTGAAAGCGTTGTGACACTGGTGCGGTTGCCGCGTGTCCTGTCCGCGGCGCTGGCCGGCGCAGCCTTGGGAGCAACCGGCTGCGTCTTACAGGGAATTTTCCGTAATCCCTTGGTTGGCCCGCAAATGGTGGGGGTCACGGCAGGCGCGTCGTTTGGAGGTGCGCTGGCGATTCTTGTGTTCGGCTCCGCGCTCGCAACTGTCGGCTTGGCGTTTATCGGCGGACTGGCTGCAATCGTGCTGGTCTACTTCGTCTCTCGGATCGACACGCGGACGCCGATCTTCATGCTGATACTCGCCGGCGTCGTCGTTTCCGCGGGTTTTTCCGCACTTGTCAGCCTCGTCAAATATGTCGCCGACCCGAACAACTCGCTACCTGCAATCGTCTACTGGCTGATGGGCTCGTTCGCGATCGCCACCTACCAGAAGCTTGGAATTCTCACGATCTCCACGGTCATCGGTACCGGTCTCCTGTTCAGTCTCTGGTTTCGGATCAATGTGCTCTCGCTTGGTGAAGAAGAAACCGCGTCGATGGGCATTGCGGTCGAACGCACCCGCTGGCTCGCCCTGGGAGCTGTTGCTTTTGCGGTTGCCGGAGTGGTTGCGGTTGCCGGTGCCGTCGGGTGGGTAGGCCTCGTCGTGCCGCACATTGCGCGCACGATCGTGGGCCCCAATCATCGTGAGTTGATACCCGCCAGTGCGCTCATCGGAGCCGGCTATCTCGTCGCTGTCGACACCTTGTCGCGAACGCTGACACCGGTCGAGATTCCCGTCGGCATTCTCACGGCGCTGATCGGAGCTCCGGTCTTTATCGTGATTCTCCGACGTTTGGGCACGAAAGGTTGGGGCCGCGGAGGATAGGGCACTCTGCCCGCGAAGGTCGCATCATGTCCTGCAATGTCATCGAGCCGGCTTCTACAGGTCATGCTGGAATAAAGCCGCAAGTGTCCCTTGGCTACGTGACCGTCTGTTATGGGCGGCGCGCGGTGTTCAGCGACCTGAGCATGCGTGTCAAAGGAGGCGAGGTTCTGGCCGTTCTTGGCCCGAATGGCCGCGGTAAGACCACGCTTATCAAGGCGATTGTCGGCATTCAGGCGCTTGCAGCGGGAACGCGCGATGTCGTCGGCTCGGTTGGCTACGTGCCCCAATCCACGCTGACCACTTTCGACTTTTCCGTACGCGAAATAGTGATGATGGGGCGCGCCCGGCATATCGGCTTATTTGGATCGCCGCAGTACGAGGATCATCTGGCGGTCGACGCTGCCCTGAGGCGCTTGAACCTTGCCGATCTCGCCGACCGTTCGCTGTCGACGCTTTCCGGCGGGGAGCGTCAACTGGTCACGATTGCACGTGCGCTGGCCGGCTCCTGCAATATCCTGGTGCTGGATGAACCGGCCTCGGCGCTCGATTTGAAGAACCAGCGGGTCCTTTTCGACATCCTTCGCGAGCTCGCAATAAAGGACGGTATGGTCGTTATTTTCTCAACGCATGTGCCCGGCCACGCTTTTGCGGCCGCCGATATCGCGTTGCTCATGCATTCGGCCGGAGAGTTCGAGATCGGTTGCGTCGACGAAGTTCTGACCGACACGACACTCACCCGTTTGTATGGGACGCCCGTACGGGTCGTCGTCGCGACAGGTGACTTCCCGCGAATGGCTGCGGCGATTGCCGTGTGATACCTGCTGGGATGGGTAGGGATCCCCTTCCTAGAGTGCGATCGATTCAATCTGATTGGATCGCGCTCTAGATGCGCCGTTGACAGCATGAGCTAGCGCATATTCTGCGTCAGATGGACGACGCCGTTCGCGGCGAGATAGGCGACGGCACCGAGTAGAGTAATCCAGAAAGTCGTCGGCCAATTCGTATAGTAGGCAAGGACAAGACCGATCCAAGCCTGCGCCAGCGCGAAGAGGACTGCCAGCGCGATCCCGGTCGAAATGCGGCGCGCAAGCAGCATTGCCGTGGCTGGGGGCGCCACCATGAGGCTGAAGACCAACAGAACCCCCACGACTTGGACGCTTTCGGCAACGGCCAAGGCGACTAGCATCATGAAAATCGTGCCAAGAATCTTTGGCGAAATGCCCTTGGCCTCGGCGAGTTCCGGCTGAAGGCTCGCAAATGTAAGAGGACGGGCAATGACGGCGAGGATCACCAGCGCGAGGGCTCCCATGACGAGCATGATCCAGAGCGTATCTCGTGCCACGCCCAGCACGTTCCCGAACAGCAGGGCCGTCGCCTGACCGGCGAATGACGTATAAAAGTGCAAGAACAGGAGTCCGAGCCCGAGCGACAGTGACAAAACAATGCCGATGGCGATGTCCCGGCTCTGCGCACGCTCGCCCATTAGGCCAATGCCCAGCCCGGCAAGAAGCGTGAAAAAGGTGAGGCCGGTCAGGGGCGACAGGCCGATCAGAACGGCACCCGTCGCACCGGCAAACCCTACATGCGACATAGCATGGCCTGCGAAGGTCTGGCCGCGCAGCACCATGAAATACCCAATGGACCCCGCGACCACCGCGACGATGAAAGTGGCGGCAAATGCGTTGACCATGAAGTCATACTGCAGCATGGCGCGCCTATGCAGCAGGGGAAGGACCGCCGGCGACGACGAAGACGCGCCCCGCCGAACGAACCACGTCCATGGGGGCGCCGTAGAGGTCCGACAAGACCTTCGGCGTGATGACCTCCTCTACCGGTCCCAGCGCCACCTTTCGCTGCCCCAGGAAAAGCACGCCGTCGATCTTGCCGAGCAGTGGCGTCAATTCATGCGAACAGAACAGGACGGTCATGTCCAAATCTTGCTGGATGTCCCGGACCAGGCTCACGACGCTCTCCTGACGGTTGGGGTCGAGGCTGACCAAAGGCTCGTCCAAGAGCAACATTTTGGGCGATCCCAGAAGCGCCTGGGCAATCAGGATGCGCTGGCGCTCACCGCCGGAGAGTGTTCCCATAGGCCGACGTGCAAGGTCGCCTGCTCCGGTGACCTCCAAAACGCGATCGATATCTTCCCGCTGCGCCGCCGTGCTGAAGGGCCAGCCGTAACGGCTGCCGGTCACTGATCCGATCAGCAGATCGCGGCCGCTAAGGCTGAGTTGGTTCAGCTGCTTGCCGAACTGTGGAACGTAGCCGATATGGGCGTTCCCGCGTCTGGTCGGCTGACCAAAGACGCGGATGCTGCCCGACGACGGGCGCAGCAATCCGAGCACGGCTCTAAAGAGCGTGGTCTTTCCGGCGCCGTTCGGACCAAGCAGGCCGATGAACTTGCCTTGGCCGACGCGAAAGGACCCGTCGGCCAGGGTGACGTTGCTACCGTATCTCAGGCAGACGCCATCAAACTCCAGCGCAATCATTTTGCCGGGGCGCCGAGTGCCGCCTTGAGCGCCTCGAGTTGGCTGACCATCCAGGCCAAATAATCCAAGTTGGCGGGCTCGGTTTCGGTGACGCCCACGACGGGAACTCCGCTTTGCTTGGCGAGGTTCAGCAGACGGGTCGTCGTGTCGTCGGTCACCTGGGAGTTATAGAACAGCACCTTGACCTTCCGGTCTCGCAGATCATCCTCAAACGCGGCTACGTCGGCGGCGCTCGGCTCGGTGTTATTCATGATGGCGACCTGGAATCTGTAGTTGCGCATGTCGAGGCCAAGCGCCGAGGCCATATAACCGAAGACCGGCTCGGTGGCGGTCACCGGTATCCCAGCATAGGCCGCCTTGAGCTGCGCAATCATGTCGGTCAACGGGGCCAGCGAGGCCTCGAAGCTGGCAAGCCGCTGGCGATACAAGGCTGCATTGGCCGGATCCCGCTTGGCAAACTCGTCGGCAAGCGCCTTGGCAATGGCGGGGATCGTCTTGGGATCGTACCAAAGGTGGGGATTGTCTCCGGGCTTGTGACCCGTAAGTTTGGCTGCGCTGATTTCGGTGCGCCCGGCCCTTGGCGACGCCTTAAGTAGCTTCAGCATCCATGGATCGTAATCGGCGCCATTATAGACCGCGACATCGGCTTTGCTCACCGCTTGGGCTGTCGCCACATCGGCCTCGAATAGATGCGGATTCTGATTGGGGTTGCTGAGGATGCTGGTGACCGTGACCTCGGGTCCGCCAATGGTCTCAGCCACCTCTCCGTAAAAATTCTCTGCGGCGACGACCGTGATGAGATCCGCGGCCTTGGTGTTAGATGGCGCGATAAAAAGGCTCAATGCAGTCAATGCGGAGACGACGATCAAGTACATGGATACCCCTTTGGAATCGTTGTCCTGGCTCCAGCTGTTATAATGTAACACACATTCGCTCACTGGGTTCGCGTCTGTCTAAGGAAGCGGTCAAACGAAGCTGCGGTCTAAAGGGCTGCCCCGGAAAAAAGTACGTTCCAATCTTGAAAACGATCAAATAACTGTTTAAGTGTTTGTCCATGCAAAACGTTGAGTTGCAGCCAGATCAAGCCGCCCAACTCGCCGAGACTTTCGGCCTGCTCGCAGATCCAACGCGCCTATCGATCGTGGTGGCCTGTATGGACCGTGAGCTCCCAGCCGGCGACATCGCCGACGAGCTTGGTCTCTCTGCTGCGCTTGCGAGCCACCATCTGCGGCTGCTGCGTGCCGCGCGCATGTTGCGGGCGGAGCGACGGGGCAAGCAGATGATCTATTCGATGGCCGATGACTGCGTGCGCAACGTTTTGCGGATCATGATCGACCATTTGTTCGCACCCGAGCATGGCGATCGTCACAAATCAGCGGATGGAGATTAGAAATGGTGACCGTGACTCAGCAAAAATGCGCGTGCGCGGACTGCGTTTGCATCGTGAATGTGCAGGACGCGGTGAAAAAAGGCGAGCGCAACTACTGCAGCGAAGCTTGCGCCGAGGGGCATCCGAATGGTGCTGGCTGCCAACACGCGGGCTGCGCCTGCCACGGATGACCCTGAACGCGCCGGACTTAACAGGGCGGCCGCTAGAGCATGATCCCGAAAAGTTGCAGACTTTTCGGACAAGAACATGCGACAAAACAAAGATGAGCATGATCCCCAAAAGTTGGCAGACTTTTCGGACAAGATCGTAGGGTGGGCATGCGGAGCATGCCCACCGAAAATGCCGCCATCATTTCTGCCGAATGGGTACTTGGCGAGCCTCGGACGGTGGGCACGGCGCGCT
>JANQIP010000032.1 GCA_028282095.1 Xanthobacteraceae bacterium
GGCGTGCCACGCAGCATCGAGGTGCTCGTGCCACCGCAACATCTACCCGTCCTGGAAATGACCACCCAAACAGTCAAAACCTCCGTGCCGAGGTACTAGTCCTGCCGGACGCCGAGGCTCCGATCGCGCCGACCCATTGGAGCTTCGGCCAGCTCGCCGCGCTGGCGGGCGCTCCCGCCGCTTATCTGCGCCAGCTTCCCGCGCCGCTCGCCGGGATAAACCTTCAGTATGGCCTGACCAATCACGCCGAGCAGGTCAAGACGCTGGAAACGGAGGATGGGCGCACCGAACTGCGCGCCGTCACCGGCCCAGACTATGACCGTTATCTGAACAGTCAAACTGTCTCACCGGCAGTTCACTGATTCCTTTCCATCGACGCTGAGCCGGGCGCCGCCCGCAAGCGGTGGCAATCCCTCGTGCTCGCGTCGCTCCCAAGGATCAATCACGATGTCCTCCAGGATGCAGTCCGGAGCGCGTGCGGATGTTTACACGCGCATCACCGCCGAGATCATCGCGGCAATCGAGCAAGGTACAGGCGAGTGGCGTGCGCCGTGGTTCCACAACGGGACGAGTGTTGCCCGCCCAACCAATGTCGCTTCCGGCAAGCGCTACCGTGGCATAAACACGGTGGCGCTTTGGGTCGCAGCCATGGCCGGCGGTTATAGCGATGGCCTATGGGGCACCTATCGGCAATGGCAGGCCGCCGGCGCGCAGGTGCGCAAGGGCGAACGCTCAACCACCGTCGTGCTGTGGAAGCAGATCGCTTCCCCCGAGCCGGCTGACGACGATGACAGTGATGATGGTGACCACCGGCGCATGTTCGCCCGGGCATTCTCGGTGTTCAACGTCGCGCAGGTGGACGGATATGAGCAGCCGCAGACGGACGTCCTGCCGGAGAGCGACCGCCTGGCGCATGCGGAGGCTTTCATCGCCAACCTCGGGATCAAGACGGTGTTCGGCGGATCGGAAGCCTACTATCTCCCGTCATCGGACACAGTGTTCATGCCGGACTTTGCTTCCTTCCGCGATACGGCATCATTCTATGGCGTCTGGCTGCATGAGAACGGCCACGCCTCGGGGGCAAAGCACCGGCTTGACCGGGATCTCTCGGGCCGGTTCGGTTCGGCTGCCTATGCCGCCGAGGAATGCTGCGTGGAGATTCTCAGCGGACTTGTCCTGGCCGATCTCGGCATTGCCCACCATCCGCGCCCCGATCATGCAGCGTATATTGCGTCGTGGATCGAAGTGCTGAAGGACGATCCCCGCGCCATCTTCACGGCCGCCAGCAAGGCACAGCAGGCCGCTGACTGGATGCACGCGCAGCAGCCCGCATCCGCTGAAGAGCGTCAGGCTTCATCCGCCATCCCCGATGAGACGGATGCGGGCCAGCCTGCTTCTCCTGCTCTCGCTGGCGCGTTGTAACAGGGCGCGAACCTGAACATGCTGAGCGATCACGTTCTCCAGCTCACGCTGGTCCCGCTCCGCGTCGAACTGCGGGGAGCGGGGCTTCTCCAATCGGGATAGCCTTGCGGCCTCGGCCGCCACCCGCCGCAGTTCCGCGAGTATTGCCGGAGCATGGTTTGCGGTCGCCCGGCTGACACCGGCCTCCCGTGCCAGATTGGCGACCATCAGTCGGCCATCCGTCCCGGTCGCGTTACCGCAGACAAGCCGGGTAAGCGCTCCGCGAAGCGCTTGCTCGGTCGACATACCGACCGGCGGCAAGACGCATCAGGACACCCGACTGAATCTTGAAGCGCAAGCTAAGAAGCTTCTCGATCGCGCCGCCTGAAGTCCTTTCTCGGCTTCATGCGGCCAGTTCCGTGCCTCGTCTCAAATCCCGTTCCGCGGCTCGCCGTTCGAGGGAGAGGTGGGCCGTGGCCTTCGTGACGGGCTCAAGCAGGCAGAGAGAAGTTCTCGGCCGGCCCGTCGCGGAGAAGCTCCATGCCGAAATCGGTTGCGAAGGTCGCGCTGTCGCGCTCGCGCGACATTCCCTTCAACCGGCTGGTGCTGAGCCAGGCCAATGTCCGCCGCATCAAGGCGGGCGTGTCGATCGAGGAGCTCGCCGAGGACATTGCCCGCCGTACGCTGCTCCAGAGCCTCACAGTGTGGCCCATTCTCGACGACAAAGGCGCCGAGACCGGCGTGTTCGAGGTCCCGGCCGGCGGACGCCGATTCAGGGCGCTCGAACTGCTGGTCAAGCAGAAGCGGCTCGCCCGCACCGCGCCGATTCCATGTGTGGTGCGCACCGACGGGCTCGCCGAGGAAGACAGCCTCGCCGAGAACATCCAGCGCGCGCCGCTGCATCCGCTCGATCAGTTCCGCGCGTTCCTGACTCTGCGCGAGAAGGGCAAGTCCGAGGAGGAGATTGCGGCGGCGTTCTTCGTCTCGGTTGCTGTCGTGCGCCAGCGGCTGCGCCTGGCCGCGGTGTCGCCCAAGCTGCTCGACCTCTATGCCGATGACGGCATGACGCTTGAGCAGTTAATGGGTTTCACGATCAACCCCGACCATGCGCGCCAGGAGCAGGTGTGGGAGGCGTTGCAACGGTCCCACACCAAAGAGCCCTACCAGATCCGACGCATGCTGACGGAAAGCGCGGTGCGCGCCTGCGACAAGCGGGTTCAGTTCGTCGGGATCGAGGCCTATGAGACAGCGGGCGGGGTCATCCTGCGTGACCTCTTCAAGTCCGACGACGGCGGCTGGCTGCAAGACCCCGGTCTGCTGGACCGGCTGGTCATGGAGAAGCTGCAGCGCGAAGCCGATTCTATCCGGGCCGAGGGCTGGAAGTGGATCGAGGTCGCGCCTGATTTCCCGTACGGCCACACCTATGGACTCCGCCGCCTCATCGGCGAGCAGCGCCGACTGACCGAGGAAGAGACCACCGCACACGCGGCGCTCAGGGCAGAGTTCGACAAGCTCGAAGAGAGCTACGCAGAGGCGAACGAGATACCCGAAGAGGTCGACCAGCGGCCCTCCGAGATCGAGACGGCGTTGGCTGATATTGAGGATCGTCCCACTATCTATGATCCGGCCGAGATCGCCCGCGCCGGCGCCTTCGTCAGCATCGACGGTTCGGGAAACTTGCGGATCGAGCGTGGCTATGTCCGGCCTGAAGACGAGCCGCCGATCGTTCTGCCCGACAAAAGCATGGGCCACGCCGACGCCGAAGAGACTGCACCCGGTGGAGCATCCAGCGTCGCTCCCGAGAGCGATCCAGTAGCTGCCGGCGATACCGCGTCCGATTCGGGCGACGAAGACGATGGCGTGCGGCCGATCCCGGACCGGCTGGTGACCGAGCTCACCGCCCACCGCACCCTCGCTTTGCGCAACGCTGTGGCCAATGATCCGGACGTCGCTTTCTTGGCGGCGTTGCACGCGTTGTGCCTCAAGCTGTTCTACCGCTATGCGCTCGACTCCTGTGTGGAGATCGAGCCGAAGAGCGCGTTGTTCGGTGCCCAAGCGCCGGGCCTTGCCGATACCGTCTCGGCGAAGGCGATCGACAAGCGACATGCCGCCTGGGCCGCGCAGCTGCCCAGGGAGCCGAGTGCACTTTGGGACGCGCTGCTGGCGTTCGATCACGATAGCCGACAGGGCCTGTTCGCACACTGCGTTGGCCTCACGATTAACGCCGTGTCCGAGACCTACAATCGCCGACCGAAGGCGATCGCCCATGCCGATCGCCTCGCCCAAGCGGTCGCCCTCGACATGGCGGCTGTCGGCTGGCAGCCGACGGTCGACAACTATCTCGGCCGCGTCACCAAGGGCCGCATCGTCGAAGCGCTCCGAGAGGCCACAGGCGAGTCCGCTGTCGAGCGCATCCGGCCACTCAAGAAGGCTGAGATGGCCAAAGCCGCAGAGGGTCTGCTGACCGGTACGTGCTGGCTGCCGGAGCCTTTGCGAACACCCGGCCAGTTCTTCACGCCCGGCGTCGAGCCGGCTCCTCTGCCGGAGGTCGAAGGCGAAACGCAATCGGCGCAAGACGGCGGCGAACCGGCCATCGAAGAGTCCGGCTCCAGCGAAGAAGCTTCCGAGCCGTCGGCCGCCGCGGCGGCGCTCGCGGCCGAATAACACGACCTCCCTCAACTCGGGCCCGCTGTTGTGCGGGCCTTTTCTTTAGAGGCCACGATGTCTCGAGACATCGCCGATCTCGCCCGCCGGCTCGTGCGAGAGGCCGAGGCCGTATGCCGGCATTATCTCTCGAACGGTCGCCGTCATGGGCGTTACTGGATCGTCGGCGACCTCGCCAACAATCCGGGCCGCAGCCTCTACGTCCGCCTCCACGGCCCCGACCATGGCAAGGGCGCCGCCGGCCAGTGGAGCGACCCCGCAGCCGGGGAATACGGCGACCTCCTTGACCTGATCCGCGGCGCGCGCCGTCTCGGCACTATGCGGGAAACCGTCGAGGAGGCACGGTGCTTTCTGAGCTTGCCGCGCTGTGAGCCGCCGCCGTGCCAAGCGCCAACCCCGGCGGGTTCACCCGAAGCTGCCCGGCGGCTATACGCCATGGCCGGGCCGATCCGCGGCACCATCGCCGAAACCTATCTCCGGCGCCGTGGCATCACCAATCTGCAGAAACTGCCGGTGCTGCGCTTTCATCCCCGGTGCTTCTACCGTGCCGACGATAGTGCTCGGCGCGAAACCAGGCCGGCACTACTCGCCGCAGTGACTGACATTGCGGGCACGGTCACTGGCGTTCAACGAACTTGGCTTGCGCACAACGGCGCTGGCAAAGCCCCGCTCGCCGCGCCGCGTCGTGCCATGGGCCAGCTTCTCGGAAACGGCGTCCGCTTCGGCGCCGCGCGCGATGTTCTCGCTGCCGGTGAAGGCATCGAGACGGTGCTGTCCTTGCGCTGCACGTTGCCGCGTTTGCCGATGGTCGCGGCACTATCCGCGAACCACTTAGCTGCGCTCACGCCACCGCCCGGTCTGCGTCGGCTCTATATCGCACGTGACGACGACCCTGCAGGGCGTCGTGCAGCGGACGCGTTGAGTGCGCGCGCCCGGGCAGCAGGCATCGAGGCCCTGACGCTGAGCCCGACGATGGACGACTTCAACACCGATCTGCGCCTGTTCGGCGGTGCTGCATTGGCGCGTTCGCTGCGCAACCAGCTCGCGCCGGAGGATGTCGAGCGCTTTCTCCGGCGCTCGCCTCCCGCTGATTGATTGCGGCGGGTCAACCGTCCTTGCCGACGGCGATCGTCATCGGTCCCGTCCTGCCGGAATGAAACGCCGCGCAGCGACCTTCAAGAGGGCGATCGGGCCGGAACCGGCGCGGCCCCGCAACGGCGACGCGGCTTTTTCTTAACGCGCCGCGACCGCGCGAACTGGTGCGGAGATCGCGATGGACGCAGCGGCTTCGCGCACAAACAGAAAAGCCACGCTGCGCCGTCCTGCGCTTCGCTGCGGCCCTCGGCTGCGCCTGCGGGTGCAGGCCCGCGCCAGTCCCGGCGGGGTGATCGCCACGAAGGCCGCGTTTGTCGCGCGGTCAATCCAGCGAGGACCCTCACCGTGACGACCAATCGCCGCTCACATGACGACCGCACGACCGGTCTATCGTCGACCGCGCATCTTCTCGATGAACTGCAGCTCTATGGCTACCACGCTTTCGAGGACGAACCCGATCCGCGCCCGCTGCCCGACGCCGCTCGTCTGCAAGGCGCGCTCGCCGACATTTTCGACGCTCTCGTAGCAACGCTCTCCGACACCCGGCTCGAACCCGATCTGTCCGACCTGCTCTGGTCGATCGTCAACCTGTTCCACCGCCGGATCGATCGCGTGGCGCGCGTGCTCGACGCCAACGAGGCCGAGCAACGACGCAGCCAGTGCGAGCAGGACGGCTCTGAAGTCCGTTCCGTGGAACTGGAGCGGCTCATCGCCCAGGGTCTCACTCTGATCGAGCGGCGGAACAGCTTCGAGTTCATGCGTGACGCCGCCGTCGATCTTCACCAAGTTCACACTGGCCAGCCTTGGCGGCCGTGGTGCGGCTCGCTGGTCAGCCGTCGCACGCTGACTGCTGCGATGATCGACAGCCGCGATTTTCTGCAAGCCCGCCGCCGCGCTGAAACCGAAGTGCTGCTGCCGAAAGGCGCCAAGATCGCCTTCGCCGGTGGCGTCGCGTGCAATGATCACCGCCGCATCTGGGCGGCCCTCGACCGGGTGCAGGCCAAGCATCCCGACATGGTGCTGCTGCATGGCGGCACGCCGCGCGGCGCCGAGAAGATCGCCGCCTGCTGGGCCGATGCCCGCAAGATTTCGCAGATCGTTTTCAAGCCGGATTGGGCCCGCCACGCCAAGGCGGCACCATTCAAGCGCAACGACCAGCTGCTCGAAACACTACCGATCGGCGTCGTCGTGTTCCCCGGCTCCGGCGTCACCGATAACCTCGCCGACAAAGCGCGAAAGCTCGGCATCCCGCTGTTCGATTTCCGCAAGACGAGCGCGTAAACGTCAGCGCTCGCAAAAAAGCCCCTCACTCGTCCCGGAGCGTCGCCCTTACGCGGTTCTCCGAGACCGCCCGCACGCTGCGGCGATCATGCCGTCACGCCGCCCGCGGATCGACCTGCGCCTCAATTTCCGAGCCGATCTGGTCGCGGGCCATTTCCAGATCATAGGTCGCCTGCATACCTATCCAGAATTCGGCGCTCGTCCCGAAATAGCGCGCAAGCCTGAGTGCGGAATCGGGCGAGATCGCCCGCTTGCCATTGACGATCTCGCTCACCCTGATCTGCGGCACGCCGATCGCCTTAGCGAGCGCGTATTGCGAAAGACCCAGTGGCTTGAGGAAGTCCTCGCGTAGAACTTCGCCGGGATGCGTCGGGGCAAAATCAGCCATGGGCATGCTCCTCAATGGTAATCAACAATCTCGACGTCATAGGCATTGCCGCCCCGCCAACGAAAGCAGATGCGCCACTGGTCATTGATCCGAACGCTGTGCTGTCCCTTTCGATCTCCGGACAAAGCCTCAAGGCGATTGCCCGGCGGCGCCCGAAGATCATTGAGACTGCGGGCGCTGTTGATCTGCGTCAGCTTACGGTTAGCCGCCTTCATGATCGTGTTGGGAACGCCCTTTATGAAGCGGCGCTGCCAGGCTGTCTCTGCCGCCGCGTTCCGGAACGACTTGATCATGATCAATGCTAACGCATGTCGTTAGCTACCGCAACACGTTAGCTCCCTCGCGTGCACGGCTATCACTCGGCAGGCCTGAGTAGCTTCTGAGAAGAACCGGTCCTTAAACAAGGGCTCTCGCAGGCTTGACGCGCCGCCGTTGATGCGCCAGCGCAAGTCTTTCCACGCGCCATCTGTTTGTACGCTTGCATCATGCAGCAGCTTGGCGCCACGTCTCCATCGTGCCCGTTCCGGGCGCGCCACGCCGACCTCGGATGGGCGAATCTGGCCGAGGGCCGGCTGCGCCTCGATCGTCTGACCGCAACGGCGGCCGGTCCACTTTTTCCCCTGCCGGGCCACCCCGCGCAGGCGCGGGGCCCCGGCCGACGGCATTCCTCGCGCAAGACAAAAAAGTGTCCGGCCTGCCGTCCTCCGCTTCGCTGCGGCCCTGCGGCTGCGCCTGCGGGTGCGGTTCGATCGCCCCCGGCCGGTCGATCGCCATCGCGGTCGCAACAGGCGCGGCCCGGACAGAAACAGGAGACGACAATGGCGACCATCGGCAGCTTCAAGAAGTCCGAGAAAGGCGACTATGCTGGCGCGGTGAAGACCCTTACGCTCAACGTCAAGGCGCGGATCACTCCGGTCGAGAAGACGAACGAGAAAGCCCCCGACTTCCGCATCTTCGCGGGTCGCGGGGAAGTCGAATTCGGCGCCGCGTGGCGCAAGACTTCGAACGAAGGCCGTGAATACCTCTCGATCAAGCTCGACGATCCGAGCTTTCCGGCGCCGATCTACGCCTCGCTGGTCGAAATCGAGGGCGAAGACGACCTCTCGCTCATCTGGTCGCGCCGCAACGCCGACTGAGCGCGATCAGTCCGACGACGGCGCCCCGCTCTCTACAGCGGGGCGCTTGTTGTCTCAGCGCACGCGCGGGCTCGGCCGGCATCAGCCTCGGTGCTCTTCACGCACACGGGTTTGGGTTGCCCCACGATCAGACTGGCTCCGGCACGTAGTGCAGCACCAATAGCTGCGATCGGGCGCAAGGCGCGACCGCGTAGGCTTGACCCTGGTCGTCGCTGAACTCCACCAGCACCGTATTGTCGCCGAGTTCCTCGACGACCGTGCCGACCTGCCCCCGCGCAAGTCGCGGCGCAGAACAGTCTGTCAGCAATGCCACGACGTCCAATAAGAACGGTCCTTCGTCACGTTCCTCAACGGCCATCACAGCACCCAGCATGTCACGAACCGCGGCACGTCCTCGCCGCTCCGGACGATCCAGATCGTTCTTACCACAGCGCTTTTTCCGTGTCGCCTAACAGCCACATCCAATCGCCAACAAACACCCCAAGCGTCGGCGGCGACCTGCAAAGCCTCGCCCGTTCTGGCAGCTTCGAGCAGAATACCTCGCAACCAAGCCGCATCGCTGCGCTCAAGATCGAGCGCCTCTCGAAACACTCGCGCCTTGTGTCGGCCACGCGGGTGCGAGAGGTTCAGGCAGTATTCCTCAAGCTTCCGGATGTCGACAATCGCCGCGTCGGAATTCGGCAGCCCCATCGTCACGACAGCACACGAATCTTCGCGCTCGAATCGCTCAACCCAAGCATAGGTCAATGGCAAGGTGAAGAATCGGCCAGCCCACCCCTTTAACACCTAGCCAATGCGGCGATTCGCTGAGCCTCACCGTCGCTGTTGGCCACCGATCTGTGTCTTCTTTACTTTTCGTTTCATGGCCTTGGCACGTCTTGCCTTCGCCGCCTCGCTCTTTGCCTCGGCATCCGGCGTCACCAGCTCAACAGGCGTTACCCCAAGCCCGCTTGCAAGGTGAAACAGCATGACAACGGTCGGGTTTCGCAGGCCGCGTTCGAGATCGCTGACATATTGCTGGGTCGCACCGGACTGCTCGGCGAAGCGCTCCTGAGTGAGCCCCTTCGCCTTACGTAATCGCGCGATGTTCCGGCCGACCAGCCTGCGCATGTCCATGCGCGCAGGCTGCGCCAACACATCCGATAAGGTTTATCTCGTATAATATGTATCTAATCCGCCTTCCTCCGGACATAGCCGCGACTGTCGATGTGCCTTAATTCGCGAACCGGTTCCTTAAGCGTGAACTGGTTCCTTAAATCGCGAACCGGACGACGTACGGCGGAGGGCGCCATCCAACCGCAGTCGAAGCGAATCTTGGAACAGGTGAACCACGGCCGAGACGGAGATCACAACGCCGAACCGGACGGCGATCTCTTGCTGCGCCTGTTCCGCTCGCCAAGCGTTTGGTCCCTTGCTCCGACGGCTGACCGAGGCCAGCCAGGTGGTGATCGCGCGGCGTTGTTTCTGCGTCAGGGCGCTGATGCGCATCTGCTCGGCGGTGAGCGCTTCAAGGCCGTATTCGAGGCCAATGTCCAGCCAGCGTTCAACCGTCACGACCCGCAACCCCGCTTGCGCCGCAACGGTCGCCGCGTCCATGCCATCACGAAAGTCCGCGAGCGCCCGCAGCCTCTCGCTCACACCATGCCGGAGTTCGCGCCGGCTGCGTTGCCGCAGCATGTCTCCTGTCTCGGGCAGGCTCTCCAACCAACGCCGCCATTCTTCTTCGATCGCGGGCCGCTCGAGGATGACATCGGCCAGGATCGTCTCCAGCCGATTGTCGGGCGCGCCGCCCATCTCCGTCACCAGCCGGATGAGTTCACCCAATCCTGGCGCGCGCAACAGGCCCATCGCCTCGGTCATCCGTCCAGGCCAGTCGGCCAACAGCCATGCAAGGATCAGCATCGTGCCATAGTTGGACGGCCAGTCGAGCCGCAGCCGCTCTTCAGGATCAAGCCCGCTGTCACGGACGACGCGCGCGAACAGCCGCTCGCGGGCATGTCGGGCGCGCGGCCGCCAGAGCGCAGTCAGGACCAGGTCGACCAGGCCGACCAACGTCGCCCAAGCGATGCAGCCGATTCCGGGCAGATTGCCCGCCCCGTCGCGCTTCACGGCCAGCAGCCGCGCCTGCAATTGGCAGATTGCATCCGGCGCAGGCTCAGCGTTCGATCCATCGAGGGCACGGTCGCATCGCCCACATCGACCGATGATGACGCAGCGTCGCGTATTGAGCCCAGGCAGAGTCAGCGCCGCGCCGCAACTCGGGCAATGAGTGGTGAGCACGACCCTGTGCTTCATGCACACGGCTATCCAGCCGATCATCCATTCGGTTCGAACGAACGAGCTATCGTCGGATGCCAGGCATTGGCCGCACATCGCCAGCGGCTGCAACGCTTTTGGCCGAGCACGCTGGCGCAGGAACCCCGGAGCGCCGAACCGTTGGTGACGTTCGTCGTTGCGAGCTTCCGCCCATCCCGCCAAGGTCATGCCTCTCACGCGCTCGACTGCAAGGCCGGTCTTGTTGGCAATGACGGCGAGTTCGCAGGCACCGGGTCGCCGCCACCAGTCCGCGCGGCGATGCGTGTCGAGCGCGAACACGCAGGCGGCCGTGTCGGGCGGTGTCAGCGCGAGGCGATTGCTCAGCCGCATCAGCCAAGAGCACAGGGCCTCACCCTGCTTCGGCTCAACGTGGATGGGCAACCTCGCCGGTCGGCGCAGAGGAGCGCAAGGCTCGATCGCGTAAAGGTCAGATTGCGACACGACGGCGGTCGGAGGGGCGCGTGAACCCCGCCTCGTCAAGAAGTCTTGGTGTGATCGCTTCCGCACCCGACGTCACCGCCTGCGCCGCGGAACGCGTGACAACGGCGATGATCTCGCCGAGCACCCCTTCGGATAGCGCGAAGATCTTGCTCGCGAGCGCGGGCCGAGCAAGGCCCGACGCACGCCGAAGCGGCAGTACTGCCTCAAGCGTGCTGAGCAGGCGGCTGTATTCGTCATCCTCGGTCCAAACCGGCAGCGGGATTGGTTCGAACCGGTTGACGAGCTGGTCGTCGCTCCGGATCGCACGCAAGGCCTCGGCCGTGCCGACGCCCACCAGCGGGATCTGCAACTCGTTTCCGAGCCACCGCAGCAGGTTCAGCAGCCGGCGCTGCTGCATCGGCGCACCCGACAGCAGATTGTGGAGCTCATCGATCACAAGGAGCCGCACGCCGGTTTGTCGCAACAGGCGAACCGTCAGGTCCTGGCGAGCCGCGACCGTCTCGCCCCGCCAGGACCCAAGGCCCATCGCGTCGAGGATCGCGCCAAAGAACCTTCGCTCGTCAGGCCCGCTCGGCATCTGCATCCGAATCACCGGAATGCGCGCCACCCCGTCAGGCGTTTCGGCCGCATCAGTCGGCGGGTGCGCGCGCCTGAACTTCTCGACGATCATCGTCTTGCCGTTATTGGTAGGCCCGACCAGCAGCAGGTTTGGCATCCGCGTCCGTTTGGGGAACGACAGCACGTCCTCGATCGCCGCCAAGGCGGCTTTGGCCCGTGCATAGGCGATCCAGCGATCGGTGCGGATGCGCCGCACGCGCGACGCGTCGTCTTCGTCCGCCCATGATCGAGCGGAAGGTTGCAGGTGCCGGTAATCCTCGCTCAAGACCATTCCTCGACAGGGAACATCCGCTCATGCGGCTGCAGTTCGTCCGCACGGTCGGACGCCACTTCTTCCGTGTCACGAGCTTCGGCCGGCGGAAGATCAGGTCGTCCGCCCTGGATGACGCGGAAGCGTCGCTCCCGCCGGCGGCGCGCTTTCTTGCTGCTCCGCACCGCGTCGTCCGCGATCGTGCGCATGGCGTCGATTGCATCAAAAATCGCGGCTTCATCGACCAGCGCACGGCCCTCTTCGCGCAAGCGTTTGAGCGCGAGGCGATGCTCCCACAGGCTGATCGGGGGACGCCGCAAATCGCGATAGGCAAGATCATAATAGGCACCGTCAGGCCCGAGCAGGTAGATGCGCGACAAGTCACGTGGATCGTAACGAACGATCATCGGCATAGGCTCGCCGATCCAAGTCGACAGCACGTCAGCCCAATAGGCGATCGAGTGAAGCCGCACCCCATCCCGGCGGACAAGCCGCCGCTCGATCGGCAGAAAGTCGATCAGGAAACGGCGCGGATCGGCGACCAAAATCGGTTCGCCGCGTCCGAACGTCTCTCCGTGTCCCGCGATGCCACGACGCCAGGATTCAATCGGCGGGATGTCGATTCCGCGATGCAGCTCACGATGATAGACACCCGCGATCGCGTGGCCGAGCCAGCGTTCGACCTCACCAAGCGTCATCGCCGCGTTTCTCTCAGGGTCGAGATCGCCTTTCTCTGCAATGCTGGAGAAGGTGGCGCCGGGCAGCAGACGCACCTTGCCCATCATCGTGCCGATCAGCCGCTCAACATGACCGCCATAATGCGGCGTTCGCACGGGTCGGTAATCGATCGCAATCCCATATTGCTCGCAACCCCGCTTCAGGGCTTCAGACCGGAACTCCCTGGCATTGTCGAGATGAAGCCGCTCGGGAATGCCGTGCATCGGCCAATCGGCTGCAATCCCGCGCCCGGCGAGCCAGCTCTCCTTCGCGAGCGCCGCGTGAGTCAGGCAGAGCGCGACGCTGGTCGCCGAGGGCGGCTCAAGCGAGAGGTGGAAACCGGCGACGCAGCGACTATGAACGTCGATAGCGAGCGTCAGCCACGGCCGCTGAATCGGTGCGCGTGTCTCAGAGTCGACGACAATCACGTCGACCAGCGTGTGGTCGATCTGCACGAGCGCCAACGGATAGTCCGATACCAGCGCGCCCGCGACGGGCGCATAGCGGTCGCGCGCCGCCTTGCGTCCATGGCGTTTGGCGACAACCTCGCCGGCCTTGCGAACACGCACTCTTGCAGTGATTGCCTTGCGGCTCGGGAGGGAAAGCCCGCCGGCGGCGCAACGCCGGCGAATCTCTGCTGCAAGATGCACGAGGCGCGGCTTCTGCCGCGTCAGGTAAAACTCGTCGATCGCCGCCTCGATCACAGCCTCAACGGCCGGGTCGAGCAACGCCTCGCCGGCCCTTCGACCGCGCACGCGCGGCAGCAGGCTGGTGAGCCGCGGATCCTCGTTATAACGACGCAGCAAGGCATAGACGTGCGTCGGGCCGCAGCCGAGTTCTTGCGCCGCCCTGAGAATCTTCGCGCGCGTCCTCGCCGCATCGCCAGCCAGACGGCGAATGATCGGCAAGCAACGGCGCGCCTCTTCCCAAGCCCGGCTGCCGACATCCGAGAGATCGGGCGCACTCATATCGCGGCCGCAACACGCGTGTCTCGCCCAATCGGCGCTGACAGGTCTACGACAAGTTGCCCGCGCGCGATGAGCCGCCACACCACCGCAAGCACCGTCTCCCGGCTCGCGGGAAGCTCATTGATCAACGTGCCCAAACTCGGATTGTCGAGACACGCTGCAAGGTCAAGCGTCGCGGCAGCAAGCGCCGCATCGAGCGGCGCTGTCCGGAGCGGAAGAAGCCGCTTCGCCGCATCGAGACGCGGCCCGCGGATGCCGCGTTCGGTCACGATACGGAACATCGCTCCATTGGCTATCGCCCAACGGCGCGCCGCCGCAAAAGCCGGACGCAACCGCGCCCACTGCGCTCGCAGGTCGCGACGATACTTGATCTCGACCAGCGTCGCTGCGCCACCCCTTGAGCGGACGAGGAAGTCGGGCGTGTACCGCCTCGTCTTGCCTTCATGCTCGAAACGGATCGTCACCGGCTGCGCAGTGATCGCGGCGCCTTCGTCGAAGAATGCGGTCAATGCGACGAAGTCTCGCTCAAGCGTGCTTTCGTGCTCGGTAACGCTTGTTGAGAGCGCTTGGAAACCTATCACATGCGACCGTCTGCTGAGCGGTATGCGCCGCAAATCGCCCTCCACTTGCGACGCAACTCAGTTCGCATTCACGGCACATTCGGTAGCTGATTCACAAACAAGGAACAATGACTACGACGCAAACCACGGAAATGACTCGACATGCCGACATCGCGGATTCGCGAATTAAAGAACACCGACACGCGACATCCTTGCCAGGCATCCACGAATCTGCCCCGTTAGTCGGGTACCTATCTTCATCCCGCAGGGAGACCTCGCCATGGGTCAGCCGCCGAGCGATCCGCCTGTCGCCGACCAGGCTCCGACTGCAGATATCCTCACGGCCTATGACGAGCAACACGCCGTCATCTACCTGCGCCTGCTCGATGCCGAAGCGGAGGGCGCCGACTGGGCCGAGGTCGCTCGTGCCGTTCTCCGGATCGACCCGGCCCAAGAGCCCGACCGCGCCCGCCTTGCCTGGGAGACCCATCTTGAACGCGCCAAATGGATGACGCGTCGTGGCTTCCAGCATCTTCTCCAAGGCGGCTCCCCTCACTGACGCGACCAACGACTGCCAACAGAAGCGTCATTCACAACCCCGCGGTTAGAACCCGCACACCAGACCCTTGCCTAAAACGTGTGCTTTGTTGTCCAACAACCTATGGCCTCGCAAAAAGGCCGTTTTCTTGTACTTAGATCATTCCGCCCCCGTCGCGTGTGGTTTGTGTCGCGTAACGCACGGTGAAGTAATGCCAAAGTACGTCGATTGGCGGTTCGCCGCCGACTACAGCTATTTGAAGGACCTCGATCCCACCGAACTCGCGTGGGAATTCCTCCGCCGCAACCCCGCTTATCAGCACGAATACCGCAAGGCAGCCCGACAGGGGGCGGGCAGAGAGGAGACGCTTGCGCGACGGTGGGGACTAAGGTTTTGCGATCGACCCGGCGCTGGGAGCCGACCGGGTCGCAGTGTTCTGGCTCCCCAGTCTCGATCCGACCGTCGTTCTTCTTGCCCCAGCACCTCAAGGGTTTAGCACTGCCGTCCATTCCATTGGGCTAACGCCTGTCCACGAACGTGCGGCAAATGATGGCGTCTATTTCCTGCTTCGCAGCGGGAGCGGTAGGTTAGCGGGCGTGGCGCTTTCCGGCGCAACCAAAGACGCGCCGCTCGCAGCGCTCATTCCTCTTGACCAGCACTTTCCTGCACGCAGCGCGTCCGCACTCCGTCTCTGGCGCATGCTGAGCAAAGCGTCACCTCACGCGCAGCCTGACCCGCTGACGCGACAGCGCCGGCAACGTTTGTCGCTCACACTCCGCACGCTTGATGGACGGTCTGCCAAGGCGACCTATCGCGAGCTCGCTCAAGGTCTGTTTGGCTCGACACGTACGCCCGTCGGGTCCACCTGGAAAACCGATGAGCTCCGGGATCGCACAATCCGCCTCGTCCGCACCGGCCTCAGCCTCATGCGTGGTGGTTATCTCGCGTTGCTCCGCATCACAACGCGGCGCCGCCGATAGGTGATCGCCTGTCAGGGGTGGCGGAAATGCGGGCGCCCGACTTCGCCATCCCCTCTTCCGGCAAGACTTCGCCATTGTCGTCGCAGCACGCCGCCGATGTCCGGCGGCCGGTCCGCATGCGATGGAGATGCAACCATGCCAGACGCCCTTTCCGGTCTGCCGCC
>JANQIP010000092.1 GCA_028282095.1 Xanthobacteraceae bacterium
TCGTGCCCGGCGGCGGCTTGCGGCCCCCCCTTTTTGCGTTCGCCCCGTGCCGGTGAACGCGGATCGAAGAGCTGTCGATCATCTGCAGGTCGCCATCATAGGCGGCCGTGACCGCCGCAAAGACCCGATCCCAGACCCCCAGCTTGCGCCAGCGAACGAAGCGGTTGTAACAGGTCGTCGCGGGCCCGTAGCGCTCGGGGATATCGGCCCAGGGCGAACCAGTCCTCAGGCGCCAATAGATGCCGTTGAGCACCTTTCGGTCATCGACGCGAGGCATACCGCGCGGCTTGTTCGGCAGCAGCGGTTCAATCACGGACCACTCAAAGTCCGTGATTTCGTAGCGGCGTTGGCTCATTCAAGCTCCTCCTCAGGACGCTTGAATCACGCCATCACGACTCGCGCTATGCTTTTATGAGTTTGCTGCCTAGAGCGCGATGGCTTCAGGTTTACTCAGTCGCGCTCTGTTTCTCTTTGTTTTGTCGCATGATCTTGTCCGAAAAGTCTGCCAACTTTTCGGGATCATGCGCTAATTGGCCGGAAATAGTGTAACGCGACGGATGGGAGTACCGTAGTCTTAAGGCGCACCGGCTTCAGGTTGAACCGATTGTGCTCTATTTCTTTTGATTTTGTCGCATGATCTTGTCGAAAAAGTCTGTCAAGTTTTCGGGATCATGCTTTAGAAAACCAAGCGTTAAACGAATGGGCGTAGTTTCGAACGCGTAAGGTTATCGCTGCGTGAATGCGCCGGCCGTGTCCCTTGCCGACCTTTTGCGTTGCCTGCGTTGAGTAGCGTTGGAGTTAGCGATGGCGGCGAAGCAGCACGTCCTTGGCCTCATTGATGCGGGCCGCAAGATACGTCGACCCCCCCTGGTCGGGATGCAGTTTCTTCATAAGAGTCCGGTGAGCGCGGCCGATCTGATCAGCGCCCGCGCCGGGTTCAAGGCCAAGGATCTGATAGGCCTCCTCGTCCGTCATTTTTCCGGACCGCGGCGGCACAAAGTCCCCCGACGCCGCACCGTTCTGCGCGTCTTCACGCCAGCCGGGACTGCGGCGGTCAAGATAAGCGCTTAGCAAGGTCCGGCTCTCGTCGTCGATCTCGCGATAGAGCGAGGCAAGGCTCGGCAGGTCGAGCGCATCGAGCGGCACGCCCGCGAAACGGCCGGCGAGCACGCGGCCGTGAACGGCACCGGTATCGTGATCGAGCTCCATTTCGAGAAAGGCCGATCGCACGCGCGATATCTGCCCCTGGGACGGTCGCGACTGTCCGCCGAATGGTGCGAGGCCGAATGGCAGCCAGCCCAGCAGTCCCAGTCCGGTGAGACCGAGCGGAATGCCGATCGATATCTGCCCGCGCGCCATGAGGAACGCCGCCCCGCCGAGCGCTGCGATGCCGCCAGCCAGTTGCGCCCCGCGCGCCACGCCTTTGGGATCGGCGCGGACCAGTATCCTCACCGCCCAGAGCAGCAGCAGCAGCACGATCAAGCCGAGGAGCAAAGCCGGCATGGTTATCTCAACTGTTCCAGGAGACGGGTCGCTCCCGCGCTGTTGTCGGCCGAGAGTCGGCCGAGCGCCTTGAGGCCGCCGCTCGCATAGGCGGCGACGGCGCGCAGCAGCTCGCCGAGTTCTTGCGCCGCGCCCGGGTTGAAACGGCAATAGGCGCCGCGCGATAGCCGCGCGATTTCGCGAAACGCCCGCTCCACCGCCCGATCATGGCCCTCCTGGAACATGAAGGCGGGAACGCCGCGCAACCCCAGTTCGCCTGCCTGCGCGCACAGATCGTCGATCGATTCCTCCATCGCGTCGCCGACGAAGACAAGCGCATGCACCTTTGCTTTCTCGGCCTCGCGGCGAGCATGCGCGAGTACCTTGGATATCTGCGTGTGTCCACCGCGGCAGTCGATCTTCTCCATCAAGCCCGCGAGGGTGCGCGGATCGGACACGAAACGCGAGGCGCGACACTCTCCAAGCCCGCGGAAATAGATGAGTTGAACCTCGATCCCGTTGACCGATGCCGCCTCGTTGAACATGTCGGCCTGGAGACGGCAGGCCGTGTCCCAGGTCGGCTGGCGGCTCATGGTGGCGTCGAGCGCAAACACCAGCCGCGCGCGCAGACCCGTATCCCGCGCCGGTTCCATCGCGCGGACCTGACTGAGAAAGGCATCGATCTCCGACCGCGTCGAAGCCGCGGAAGGCTCGTTTGCTTGCCCGCTTGCGATCGGGGGCTGTTCAGGGGTCTTCGCCATTACGCGTCCGTCGACTTTTAGGCATATAAATTGGCGGCCGTAGCGGCTCTGCGCAATGCCCACCGCCGGTCCCGGCCAGGAGGCGGCCAAGACGGCTTCAAGCGATCTGCCGCGAACGGTTTTGCGCTGCACGCCGTTGCCGGCACAGCCTTATTGCACAACGCAAGACGATCCCCACCCGGATCAGCTCCATGGCGGGCTTTCGCGGGAAAATGCGCTAAAATGACGCCGGGGAAGCCGGCTGCACGGTAGGATCGCGATGGTCGGCGAGCACGTCGTCAAGGTCGAGCGGCTTTGAGGCGCTCATGAACCACTCGGCGCGCGCGGCCGCGCGCTTTCGTCCCTGCTCGTTGATCGGCAGCATGAGGCCGGCGAGCAGGTTTTGCACTTCCATCCGCGCCGTCAAATGCGACAGGCAGGGCGGCGCGCCGAGCGCCGATTGATCGAGATCGTCGAGCGCCGTCAGCCCGCGCGGGAAGAACTCGCGATAGACCATGCGTTCGGCGAAGCCGTCGATGAAGCGAAAGCCGAGGCGGCCCGAAAGCTCGTCGAGCCCGTCGCCGACCAGCTTGCGGTTGCGCGAGCCGTGCCCCGACAAGCGATTGCGGACCACGACCCAGTCGGTCAGCCGACCGTCGATGATGCGGCGGTGGCGGCGCGCCTCGCGAACGAGTTCGGCGTAATGGCTGCTGCCGGTGAGCTCGAAGGTCTCCGAATCGACCGTCGCCAGCACGTCGAAATCGAGGAAGCTGTCGTTGAGCGGCGTGATCAGCGTGTCCGCCATGGAATGGGCGAGACGCGCGAGATAATTATTGGTGCCCGGGGTATCGATGACGAGGAAGTCGTGGTGGTGCTCGACCTCGGTGATCGCTTCGGCGAAACGTGCGAACTCGACGGATTCGTTTTCATCGATGCGCGTGGCTTCGCCCAGGGCGACGCAGAAATGGGCAGGCAGCTCAAGCGCAATGCCGATTTTTCGTGCCCACGCCCGGCGACGATCGACATAATGGGTCAAGGTGCATTGGCGTGAATCGAGGTCGATGGTCGCCACCCGCTGTCCCGCCTTCAAGAGGGCAACGGCAAGGTGCATGGCGGTTGTGGACTTGCCCGATCCGCCCTTCTCGTTCCCGAGCACGATGACATGCGCCGAGCGCGGCACCGGTCGAGCTTCCCTGTCCTCAGCGTCAACCCACATAACCGCCCTCCGGGTCGGTCCCGATTTTTCTTTTGAACAGCCCCCGCGGTCAAGCTATCTCTCGACAATCAGAGTTTCATGACTAATGGCGAATGCTGCCGAAGTGCGAATACGCCGCGCTCCCTGGCGAGCACTCGCGGGAAGAGCGTTGATATGCCGCGCCGCCCCACCATCGCTCGTTCACTTGCGGCGCTTGAGCGGACCACCGCGCGATTGCGGTGGGAGAGCGGAAGGATCGTGCTCGTCCCGACCATGGGCGCCCTGCATGCGGGGCATCTCGACCTCGTGCGCCTCGCCAGAATGAAGGCGCGCCGCGTGGTCGTGTCGATCTTCGTCAACCCGACGCAGTTTGCGCCGCACGAGGATCTTGCGAGCTACCCGCGCACCTTCGAGGCCGACCTTGCGGCGCTCGCAGCGCTCAAGGTCGACCTCGTTTGGGCACCGACCGATGATATAATGTATCCGCCTGGATTTGCGACCCGGGTAGCGCCGGAAGGCCCCGCCACCGTCGGGCTCGAGGACAAGTTCAGGCCGCAACATTTCGGTGGTGTCGCGACCGTCGTCGCCAAGCTGTTCGCGCAGGTGCGCCCGCACCTCGCGGTGTTCGGCGAGAAGGACTATCAGCAGCTCAAGGTCGTCACCAGGATGGCGGCCGACCTCGACCTTGGCGTTACGGTCATCGGCATGCCGACGGTTCGCGAGCCGGACGGGCTCGCTTTGTCCTCCCGCAATGTCTATCTTTCGCCTCAGGAACGGGCGCGCGCGCCCTCATTGTACCGGGTGTTGAAGGATTGCGCCGCGCGCATCGCGGCAGGTCAACCGATTGCGGCGACCGCCGCGGACGGCGCGGCCGAACTCGAACGCATCGGCTTTGCGGTCGATTACCTCGCGGTACGTCATGCCGAGACGCTGCAGCCGATCGCCTCGGTTGCGGACGGCCCGATCCGCCTGCTCGTCGCGGCTCGGCTCGGACAGACGCGGCTCATCGACAATATCGGCATGTGAGACGAGCGCGCGATTGTTTCTCCTTGAATCAATCGCGCTCTGTTTCGGTTTGTTTTGGTTTCTGTTTGTTTCGTCGCATGATCTTCTCCCAAAAGCCTGCCAGGTCTTTAGGGATCATGCTCTCATCCCGGATTCCATCGAACCGGGATTTGCTTTCGTATCGTAATGGTCCATTGAGGTACGAAAGTAGTTCCTTCGCCTGAGCGTGAGTTTGAACTTACAGTAGGCCGAGGTCGCGCAACTCACGGCGCATTGCGGCGGGCATGTCGCCGGCGTTCGTTCGCGACCGAGTACTGTCGTGCGGGGCGGCGGCGGGGGTGAGATAACGCCAGCCCTGGAACGGACGGCAGGCCCGCGGCTCGACCGCTACGACCCTCGGCTCCAGCACCAGGCCGCAGCGTCGAATCCCTTCGCCATCGATAAGAGGACGAAGCGCCAGTAGGCGCTGCCGACACGCGATGTCACCGCGAATGACCCAGTAGAGCGATCCGCCGTCGAGCAGTTCGGCAGCGCGCTTGGGCGTCATCCGCGTAACATGGACGTACTCACGCGGAGCTTTGCGCCGCCCCTTCAGCCGGCGTCGGATCGCGGCCTTAAGATCGCCGACGCTGTCGCAGCCGACGCATAGCTTGAGGAGGTGAAGCGACATGCTGGCCGGCGGCTCAGTTGGAGCCCGCGGGCTGATTGGAGGTCGGGGGCGTCGCCGGGCGCGCCGGCGCGATCGCGAGCGGTGCGGAGTTGGGCTGCTGCTGGGTCGTCTGTTCCACGACTGGAGGCCGACGCCGCGGTAAAGGGGGTGGGCCCGCTTGAGCCAACGGCACGGCTCTGCTCGCCGCAGCAGGCGGCGGGGACGGGGGTGTCGCTGCTCCGTCCGCCGCAGCAGGCGGCTGGGATGGGGATGCAGCGGCTCCGTCCGCCGCCGCAGGCGGCTGGGATGGGGATGCAGCGGTTTCGCCTGCCGCAGCAGGCGGCTTAGGCGGGTTTGCAGCGGTTCCGCCCGCCGCGGGCGGTGACGGGGGGGCCGCTGGCTCCGGCGTCATGATGCTCACTGGTGGAATCGAAGACGCCGAGGGAAAATCGTAACCCGGCGAGAGCGGTTTTGAAACGGCGGGCTGCGAGTCTGTCGTTTTGGCGGCGCCCTCTGGCGTCGCGTCCTTGGTCAGCGATTGCGCACGTGCGGCTGCCGGCCAGTTTTTCGCGTGACTCGCGATCTGCCGATCGAAGGTATTCGTCTTCAGATTCGCCTTGATGCGGGAGGGGTCCGACAGAAGTGCAAAGGCAGCGCATTGTTCGGCCGTGCATGCGCTTCTTGTGGCGAGAACATGGGCGACGACGCCGAAGCGGTCAGCTTCGAGGCTGCGGCGCAGCGCTTGCAGCGCCTTGCTCCCCGGCCCCTGCTTGCCCTCGGCGAGCGCGGCGCCGTCGGCGAGCAAATCAAGCTGGTAGGCGACATAGCCGACTGCCGATGCGACCGTTTCCGGCCGACCGAAAACGCTATCCGCGCAGGCATTCTCCACCGATGGACCTGCTGGCGCATCGAGGCAGGCGAGCGGCGAGTTGGGCGCAAGCGCGCGAGCGGCGAGCCGATCGGCGCGCAACGCCAAGATCCGCTGTTCAGCGGCAAGGTCATCGCGGGCCGACTTGTCGAGCGCGACCACCAGGGCCGTGCAGGTGAGCGCCAATGCGATGACCGACACCAGCACTGGGAGGCCGACCCCGCCGCGCAGCCACGTCACGACCGCGCCGGCGAGCCCGATCGCCGCCATGGCTCCCGCTATCCAGATCAGGACCGACATCGCTCCAGTCCCGGGATCAGGCCTCGCCGTGTCATTGTCTCAGCCGTGGCGACAGCCTCCTGCTCAACCATCGGATTTGTCGGCATTATGCCGAAACCACGCCCGCGCGCCACCCACCCGCGGACGTAATCAACCATTAGAGTGAACTCCGGTGCGGTGGGATCGAGACTCACGCCGGCACTGTTTGCCGATCGCGTTTTTCAGTGTTCCTGACCTGACGGTCCGACCCCGGAGCGTCAGGTAAGGAACACTAGCTGATCCAATGCCTTGTGATGCGGCCCCAACACGATGAGATGTGCTCAAGCGTTGGTGCCGCATCACTAGGGTGGTCCGGTTCCCACTTCGCCGACAAATGCTCTAGTGTTAATTCGTTGCTTTTGTGGTGCGGTCCCAACGCGATGAGATAAGCTCATGCGTTGGTGCCGCGGTACCAGGCTTCGGGTCCGACAGCGCCGGCCGACGTCGTTCGCACGCGGGCGCCCGGCGCCGGTACCGCAGGGCGGCCTTGAGCGGCCGTGAGCGAAGGGAGGCTTAGCTCCATGGGAATCAGTCGGACATTCGTTATGCTCGCCGCCGCCGTGTTCCTGACCGGTCAGGTCGGACTTGCAGAGACCCCGAACACCGAACCGCTGGTGACGCAGGGAATCGGCGCCTCCAATTGCGCCAAGCTCGCGGCTGACCTCAAGCCTGAGGATGGGCTCAGCAATCCCGTGAATCTGATGCTGTACTCGTGGGCACAGGGCTATGTCAGCGCCGCCAATGTCTCGCTGCTCGAGGCCAATGGCAGGCATGTCGATATCAACGCGCTCGACGAGGGCAAGTTGCTGAACGAGGTGCTCAACTACTGCAAGGCCAATCCGGAGGGCCGGCCCGTTTCCGCCATCGACGACCTGATTCGCAAGGCCGCCAAGCTCAAGGCCAAGTGGAACGCAGGCACCGTTAGCTGGGACGGCTGAGCGCCGGCTGCCGGTCGGCCACCTCCACGGTCCGCTGTGGGGTCAGGCGTTCAGCATGGATCACCGCGATCGTCAGCACGATCATGGCGCCGGCCTGGTGCAGCAGCGCAAGGTCGATCGGGACATGGTAAATGAGAGTGTAGACCCCGATCACAAGCTGGAGGCCCATGGCGAGCGCAAGCGCGAACGCCCAGCCGAGCGTATGCGCGCCGCGGTCCCGCGTGAGCCATACATCGATCAGATGCGCGAGCGCACCGAGCATGAGCACATAGCCGGCCATCCGATGGTTGAATTGCACCGTCAGCACGTTTTCGATGAAATTGACCCAGATCGGCTTGTTGAAGAACAGATCGGCGCTGCTCGGAATGAACCGGCCGTCGATCAGCGGCCAGGTATTGTGGATCAAGCCGGCGCGCAGTCCGGCGACGAGCGCGCCGAGATAGAACTGCACCAGGGTAAGCGCCATGATCGCGAAAGCACCCAGGCGCAAACGAAGCGGAGCGCCGCTCGCAGCCCCCGCCATTGGCGAAAGTCGCATGGCCATCCACACGATCGCGGCATAGATCACGCAGGCGAGGGTGAGATGGAAGGCAAGTCGATTGTGCGAGACACTCACGACCCCCTCGGCGAAGCCGGAGGATACCATCCACCATCCGATCGCGCCTTGCGCCGCGCCTAACGCGAAGATTGTCGCAAGCCCGGCGCGCATGCCGGGGCCGATCGCACCGCGCCACAGGAACCACAGGAACGGCAGCAGGAAGGCAACGCCGATCAGGCGGCCGAGCATGCGATGAGCCCATTCCCACCAATAGATGGTCTTGAACTCGTCGAGGCTCATGCCGCGATTCATGAGCTGGTATTGGGGAATGACCTTGTACTTCTCGAACTCGGCCTCCCAATCCGCGCGCGAGAGCGGCGGAATCGCCCCGGTGACGGGCCGCCACTCGACGATCGACAGGCCCGATTCGGTCAGGCGCGTCGCACCGCCGACAATGACGGTGAGAAACACCAGCGCCGCGACGCACCACAGCCACAAGCGAACCGGTCGGGAGCTCTTCAAACGCACGAATCTGCCTTTTCACCATTATCGTCGACCGGCGCTTGCGCAGCGACGACACGACGATATAGAGCCTTTTGGGGGGCGTTGCGACTCGGCTCGCTTGTCGCGTGATCCCGAAAAGTTGCAGACTTTTCGGCAAGATCATACGAAAGAACCGAGATCATGCGAGAGAACAAAGAGAAACGGAGCGCGATCGATTCAACCTGAAGCAATCGCGTTCTAAGGTCACAGGGCCGCGGCTTGGACGTTCGTTCGGGTCTGCGGAGCAATCTGAAAAACAGCATCACGCGGGGAGCCGGCTTTGACGAGACGCAAACGCAAGCTCATCGGAACGTTCGGCCTGTTTATGCTGGTCTTTGTTTGGGTTTTGCTCGGACTGGCGCTGGCGCCGCTCGCCTTCAGCTCAAGCTATGTCGTGGTGCCGGTGGTGTTCTATGTCATCGCCGGGCTCGGCTGGCTCGTTATTGCGATGCCGCTGGTGAAGTGGATGTCGCGGCCCGATGCGGTGTCGTGAATGCACCTCTGCCCGGCGTGCCTGAGCACAGGCTGTTCCACAAGGACGCGCCGAGCCCGGACAGCAGCACATCGATGTAACGCCCGCGCTGGAATGCGCCATTGATCGAGATGCGCGGGAGCGCGGTCAGCCGTGCGCGGTGCTCGGGAAACAACATGCCGGGGCAGGTGGTGACTGCGGTCAGGAATCCGAGTTCAGCCGCCATCGCGTATTCACGCGGCCCGGCGGCGACGGGGTCCCCGTAGGGGTAAGCAAGATGCCGCGGCGGGGAGCCGAGCGCCGCTTCGATGACGACGCGCCCCATTTTCAGCTCGGAGCGCGCCACCGCTTCAGGTGCCTTCGCCAGTATCAGATGGTTGACCGTATGCGCGCCGATCGTCACCAGCGGGTCGTCGGCAAGCGCGTTGATTTCCTCCCAGGTCATGCAAAGCCGGTCGCAGATCGCCGCCATGTCGACGCCGTAGCGGGCCGACAACTCATGCATGATGTCGAGCATCTGGCTCTCGCTCGGTCGCGACCGCAGCCACCAATATAGATGCTCAAAGGCGCGGTATTTCTCCTCGACCGAACCGCAGGACAGGCGGCAGTCACGGCCGTCCATCTCCAGTACGATGCTCGTCTTTTTTGCGATCACCTGTTCCAGCGCCGTCCACCACAACTGGCCGAGACGATCGGGGAAGCTGGTGGGGACGAAGACCGTGAAGGGCACGTCGTGCTGCTTCAGGATCGGATAGGCCCAGTCGAGATTGTCACGATAGCCGTCATCGAGCGTCACCGCGACGAAGCGCCGGTTGAAGTCTTCTTCGGTCAAGCGGCGGTACACGCCGTCGAGCGACACGAAAGCGAAACCCGACCGCTGCAACCGCCGCACCAAGGTCTTCAGGAATTCGGGCGTGATTTCGAGCGGCTGGTTGGGCTGAAACTTGTCGCTGCGCGCCGGCCGGACGTGATGCAGCCTAAGGATCGCACCGACCGAACCGACGAACGGACCCGCGAGCTTGTGGGCGCCGGAAAAGTAGAGCGCTTCGAGGCCGGATCGGGCAACGGCATGTCTCACGTGTCGCGGTTTCCATGGAGCTCGATGAGTGTGCAATGCTCACAAGCGCGATCGCCTTGAATCAACCGTGCTCGTTCCCTTTGTCTTGTCGCATGATCTGATCCGAAAAGTCTGCCAACTTTGCGGGATCATGCGCCACCTTCCGTTCATTCCCGCGAAAGCGGGAATCCCCCTTGACGGTGGATCTGGTTCCCCGCTTTCGCGGGGACGAACGGACTAGATCGCGATTCTTGAAGGTCTAATCAATCGCGCTCGTTCCCTTTGTCTTGTCGCATGATCGTGCCCGAGAAGCCCGCTTTGCGGGATCATGCGTTGGAGCGTTTTCGGGCGAAGGGGAATCCGGTTCGCCGCAGACAACGCGACTAATAAGACAACTAGCAGGCTGCGGAAAAAGGGTTGTTTGGAGGCGATTTCCTTGGTGTTTGCGACGACGCCGAAGCGATGGATGGGCTGTGACCGGCGACGCCTGCGC